>CAZOUH010000299.1:0-1508 GCA_964582935.1 uncultured Paludibacter sp. | reverse complement strand
GCAATCTCACGCGCAATTCTTCTGTGCATATCGTCCGGCGTTTTTTCGAAAATATTGCCAAACGAATCCTTCAAAGCGTACTTGCTTGTCCAAACTTTAGTCGCCAATTCATCCCCCTGGAAGAATTTAAAAGTAGCCTGGCGAATCTCTTCAGGTGTATAAGTTTTTACTTTCACGATAAATGAATATTTAATTAATGAATTTATAGTCCTTCATGATTGAATTTCAGGTGCTTAATGAAGCGCGAAAATTTAAAGGAAACGAACTACAAGATTAGTTAATTAATTTGTAATCTGCAACGAAAAAGACAACAATATTTCTTATTTAGAATGAAAGTTGTCCGTTTGGGATTTTAATCAATTGTAAATGAGGATTGTAATTTTTTATTTGCAAAAAAAGTTTTCTAAAAGTAAAACTTTTATCTATGATGGTGTTAAAAATAAAATAGCTGAACCATATTGTAATCAGGATATTTGTCCATTGGAAACCTGAAATATTTTGGCATTGCTATTTAGATGAGCCAACAAGTTGTCTAAATTTTCACGATTGGTATCAGTAATGAATATTTGTCCAAACAAATCTGAGATAACGAGTTTGATGATTTCTTCAACTCGTATAGCATCCAACTTATCAAAAATATCATCCAATAGAAGGATGGGAGCGCACTGATGTGTTTTTTTTAGGAAATCAAATTGAGCAAACTTGAGTGCAATCAGGTAAGTTTTGTTTTGTCCTTGTGATCCAACTTTTTTAATGGGATGATCGCCCAAGCTCATCTCTAACTCATCTTTATGAATGCCCTGCGTGGTAAAACCTAAAATCAAATCTCGTTCGCGGGTTTCAGCCATTCTTTCCGACAAACCACTGTACCGTTGATATTGGGAAATATATTGCAGATTAGTTTGCTCTTTATCGCCTGAAATTTTGATATAAAAGTTTTGGAAGACCGGAATAAATGCTGTGATAAACTTGGTTCTTTCTTGGAAAATATATTGTCCCAGCACATCCATTTGTTCCTCAAGGACTTCAAATATATCAGTATCAACGGGACGTTCAGATTTAAGCAATGCATTCCGCTGTTTGAGTACAATATTATATTGTAGCAATTGTTGTAAATAAGTCTTGTTATATTGAGAAATCACGCCATCCATAAACTTCCGTCGCTCGTCGCTACCTTCTGAAATTAGCTGAATATCATCCGGAGAGACCATCACCAAAGGTATTAGACCAATGTGATCGGATAATTTTTCATACTCCTTTTGTCCCCGCTTGAATTGCTTTTTCTGTCGCCGCTTTACCCCGCAATAAATCTCCTCCTCGTCACCATTTTTTTTGTAATTCCCTTTAATCATAAAGAAATCCGCATCATGCTTGATATTCTGTGAATCGATCACATTCGTATGACTTTTACAAAACGACAGATAATAGATAGCATCTAACACATTGGTTTTCCCCATACCATTATTGCCGATTAAGCAATTAATCTTATCCGAAAACTCCAATGAAGC
>CAZOUH010000298.1:0-1518 GCA_964582935.1 uncultured Paludibacter sp. | reverse complement strand
TAACGGTATCGTACAAATAGTTTTTGAGCATGATGCAAAAGTACGTGATTTTTTTGAATTGACAGGAAGTGGTATGTTAGTCTATATTGAGAAATCGCCCATAGAACAGGATGATCCTGCACAGTGAAATACTATCATCAACCTACTCTGTTTTTTTTAAAAATTATTAAAAAACAGCTTTTTAAAAAAACAAATATCCCCCATTCCCTGCAAAGTGCTATATTTGCAGGGAATGTTCTTTCCTAAGTTTTTTTCACAATCCTTCATATCTTCTTATTTAGATTTAGTGACTTAAAAGATTTTAGGCAAAGAGATTTATTTTTACAATTAAATTAAACAACAATATTATCCTACAGTATTCTTTAAAAACTCACAACATGAAGAAAAGAAAAATCAGCTTCATCATCTTATTTGCAGTAATCGTTAGTCTTAGTTTTGCTCAAACTATTGAAGTGATCAACCAGTATCCCTTTGACAGGACAAATGAAATCATCGAAATTGATGCTTCTGAATTTAACGCTACGCTAAATTCAAATTTGGTAATAACAGATCAAAACAATCAGGAAGTGCCATATCAGTTGATTTACAACGGCAAGGAATCCGTGCAGTCCATTATTTTCCCGGTGACGGTAAAAACAGGTACCAAAGAAGTTTATACGCTAAGCAAGGGAACGCCAAAGCCTGTTGTGGCCAAAACATTTGCCCGCTTCGTTCCGGAACGAAAAGATGATTTTGCATGGGAAAATGATATGGCAGCCTATCGTGTTTATGGTCCGGCTTTAGCCGATGAAAACCCTTCCAACGGTATTGATTTATGGTTGAAAAAAACTGAAGAATTGGTTGTGGATAGTTTTTACAAAGCCGATCTTCAATATGGTATATCCTATCACGACGATCACGGGCAAGGCGTAGATTGCTATAAAGTTGATCACACATTAGGAGCAGGTGGTGTTGCACCTTATGTCAATGGCGAATTGCTCATCGGCAATCATTTCGACAGTTATAAAGTGTTGGAAAACGGTCCCTTGCGCTCTACATTTACCATCACGCACAATGACGTGGTAATTAATGGGGAGCTGTATCAGCAAGATGTCACCATCAGCATAGATGCAGGAACTGTATTGAGTAAAGCTGTTGTGAAGTTAGAAGGTGCGGAACAAGCTATCAAATTAGCACCGGGCATATTTTTACACAATGGAAAAGGAACTTTGCAAAAAGCTGCCGGTTTGATTATTTATGGAGAAGATGCCATTACCCAAACTGACGGGACGAATGTAGGAAGAAGCTATGTTGGCATTATCGTTCCGGAGGAAAGCGAGTACAAGATTCAAAAAATGCATGCTTTATTAATAAGCGATTACACCGTTGGTGAGGAGTTCACTTATTACTTTGGTGGTGGATGGAGTCAGTGGAAATTTCCGACTCAAAAGGAATGGTTAATCGCCGTACAAGATTTCTCAAAGCAAATAAAATATCCGTTGAGTGTGAAGGTAGTGAATTAAATATGCTTATATTTGT
>CAZOUH010000297.1:0-1542 GCA_964582935.1 uncultured Paludibacter sp. | reverse complement strand
AATTTGAAAATTTGCTGAGCATTTCCTTTGAAGTATTCAACCTCATAAGCTCCATTAGCCCAATCATCAAAATATTGATGAAAACCCCAAAGCGAAAAAATATCCGGTTGATTTTGTATTGAACTTTCCAAGGTTTCCCAATGTGACAAATAGGTCTCAGTGGCTTTGTCACCATAGATTTGTTCTAATTTGTAAACTTGTGAAAATAAATTTGCTGATATTAAGCTGATTAGAAAAAGCAAACTTGTTTTATTCATTATTTTGAAATTGAGTTTGTAAAAATGAACTTGCGAAGTTAGGAATTTATATCTGTTTTTCAAGCCCTAAATTAAATAGCATCTTCTTCAAAGGTTTTAGAGATTTTATCGATATTCAGACTTCTTGCCATGGCATCAAAAATATCTTTATAAACACCATGTTGTTTGTAGATATCTTCGTGATGACCATTTTCCATAACTCGCCCTTCCTGCAAGGAGTATATGCAATCTGAATCTATAATTTGAGAGATACTATGGGAAATGATAACGACCGTTCGATCTTTTTTGATAGCATCTAAACTGTTCTTGATTTGTTCGGTTGCGACTGCATCCAAACTTGCTGTGGGTTCATCCAAAAAGATGATGGGCGGATTTTTCAGAAACATACGCGCAATAGCCAAGCGTTGCTGCTGCCCTCCGGAAAGCTCCAACGCATTGGTCTCAAATTGATGGGGTAATTCCACAATTTGATCGTAAATATACGCTTTGCGCGCTGCATCATGAATTTCTTCAATTGTAGCATCGGGTTTTCCATAGCGGATATTATCCTCTATACTTCCACTAAAGATGTGGTTTTTCTGCAATACCAAGCCGATATTCTCACGCAAAAACTCGGTGTCATATGCCTTCAAGGGAACACCATCCAATAGTATTTCACCGGAATTTGGTTCGTAGAACTTATCAAGCAAATTCACAATTGTGCTTTTGCCTGCTCCACTCAATCCAACAAAAGCAGTAATGGCATTCGGATAGATTTTCATATCTACATCATAAAGTGCTTGTGTCCCATTAGGATATGTGAAATTTACCTTTTGCAGTTCAAACTGTCCATGTAATTTTGCAGGCTTGTATATGCCCGATTGCTCAATAGCATCATCTGCTTTTAGAATTTCAAAAAAGCTCTCGGAATAAATCAAAGCATCATTCATTTCATCAAAAATCATGTGCAGCTGACCTATAGGAGCTTTTACATTGTTGAACAACATGATATGGAACATGATCATACCAATACTCATCTGTCCTTTGAGTACGAAATAAGCAGTAAGGATGATGATGGCAACTACGCCTATCTGTTCTACAAAGACTTTTATTCCTTGAAACAAATAACCGGTTTTTTGTGTTTGAAGTTGGTTTTCAGTGATATCATATTGCAGTTCGGATTGTTTTTTCCACTCAATTTTTTCACGATTAAAAGATTTGATAACCGTGATAGATTGGATGATATTGATAATTCCTTGATTTTTGGTTTCCCTAAAATAACGCATCCTTCTGCGCCAACCACTGA
>CAZOUH010000296.1:0-1546 GCA_964582935.1 uncultured Paludibacter sp. | reverse complement strand
AGGAGGAAATTCAACGAAGCAGGGATTGAACTTTGTGATATTAAAAGCATTGACCAATTGAAGGATTTGCCTTTTACAGAAAAGGATGATTTGCGCGATAACTATCCTTTCGGACTTTTTGCTGTTCCGCAAAATCAGATCGTTCGACTGCATGCTTCCAGTGGCACTACCGGCAAACCAACAGTAGTGGGCTATACCCGCAGCGACTTGCATCTGTGGAGCGAAGTTGTGGCGCGCTCGCTTTCCATGGCGGGTGTCGGACAAGATGATATCATTCAAGTAGCTTATGGCTATGGCTTATTCACCGGCGGTTTGGGTGTGCATTATGGTGCTGAAAAAGTTGGTGCTTCCGTGATTCCCATCTCCGGAGGAAATACTAAAAAACAACTGCAACTCATGGTCGATTTTGGTTCCACAGCCATTGCCTGTACACCTTCTTATGCCGCACATTTGGGCGAAAGCTTAGTCGCAGCCGGCATCGACAAAAAACTCATCAAGCTGAAAGCCGGTATCTTTGGCGCTGAACCTTGGACCAATGAATTGCGCAAACAAGTTGAAAGTCTGTTAGGCATTAAAGCCTATGATATCTATGGATTGAGCGAAATTATCGGTCCGGGTGTTTCCATGGAATGTGAATGTCAGAACGGCATGCATATTTATGAAGATCATTTCATCCCTGAAATCATTGACCCCAATACTTTGGAAGTCTTGCCTTACGGCGAATTGGGTGAGTTGGTATTTACGACCATCACCAAAGAAGCTATGCCGCTCTTGCGCTACAGAACGCACGACTTAACCCGACTGCATGTTGAAAAGTGTGATTGCGGACGTACCTTGGTGCGCATGGAAAAATGCGTAGGTAGAAGCGATGACATGTTGATAATCCGTGGCGTGAATGTATTCCCATCGCAAATAGAAGCTGTATTATTGGAGATGAGTGAAGCCAGTCCGCACTACCAATTGGTGGTGAACCGCGAAAACAACTTAGATACTTTGGAGGTCAATGTAGAATTAGATGATAACTTCTGGTCGGATGAAATCAAGACCTTAGAAAATTTAAAGAAACGCATCGAGCACAATATTGCTAGTACTTTAAGCGTTTCCGCCAAAGTTAATTTAGTTGAACCATTTTCCATTGCCCGTTCAGAAGGCAAAGCCAAAAGAGTAATCGATAACCGTAAATAAAACGCATCATGATCATCAAACAATTATCCGTTTTTTTAGAAAACAAAACAGGACGCCTCACCGAGATGACTAAAATTTTGAGTGAGCATAAG
Source organism: uncultured Paludibacter sp. (assembly GCA_964582935.1). Lineage (GTDB taxonomy): Bacteria > Bacteroidota > Bacteroidia > Bacteroidales > Paludibacteraceae > Paludibacter. The sequence goes on along the minus strand of CAZOUH010000296.1, from coordinate 269 downwards.
ATTAATATTTCTGCTTTTAGCGTAGCTGAAACCGCTGATTATGGCATCATCAGGTGCATAGTGTCAAAACCGGAAGAAGCCATGCGGGTGTTGAAAGATAATAGATTTTCAGTCAGAATGACCGATGTAGTCTGCTTGATAGTTCCTCATGAACCCGGCGGATTGTATCATGCATTGAAAATACTTTCCGAAAATAATGTTGCCATCGAGTATATGTATGCCTTTGCTTTCAACGATGCCGCAACGGTGGTCATCCGTTCCGAATCCAA
>CAZOUH010000295.1:0-1567 GCA_964582935.1 uncultured Paludibacter sp. | reverse complement strand
AACAGCATTTTTACCGGTCCACGCCAATCAGATGAAACGGACGGTCCGGAGAAAATGTATGTGATACTCTTGGACAACGGTCGCACCAAGGTGTATCAGGATGATGAAGCCTTTGTCTCGCTTGCTTGCCTACGTTGCGGTGCCTGCTTGAATGTATGTCCGGTCTATAAAACCATTGGTGGTCATGCCTATCACACCACTTACAGCGGTCCCATCGGTTCAGTATTAACCCCGTTTTTAAAGGGTTTCAAGGACTTTTCTCACCTTAGTTTTGCCTCCACCCTTTGTGGGGCTTGCAATGATGTTTGTCCGGTTCAAATTCCGCTCACCGACTTGTTGCTTAGCAATCGTCGTAAAAGCGTAGAACAAGGCTTGCAGCCTTTAACAGAGAAAATAGCAGTCAAAGGATTCAGCTTCATCAGTTCAAATCGAAACATGATGGATTTCATTCCTTCAAGTATAAAAAAAATCGTAACTTTGCCACTCAATTATTTTGGATGGGGACCTCGACGAAACATGCCGGATTTTGCAAAAAAATCTTTTGCTTCCGAGATGAAAAAAAGAAATAAACAACAATGAAATATCTTATTAACAAGATGATAAACAAACTAACAATTTTCGGTTTCATACTATTATCAGTGGTATTAATCTCTGCTTGTGAGGAAGATAAATATGCTGATTGGAAAATTATGAACGACCAATGGCTCGAAGCGTTTAAAGAGGAACATAAAAATGACTCTAACTTCTTTGTAACTGCCAGCGGATTGTGTTATCATGTGATATATAAAAACACTGAATCACAGTACACAAGGCCTCATCCAAGTAGTAGTATCCGGGCAAAATACAAAGGGAAATTAATCTCCGGAAAAGTCTTTGACAACTATAATGGAGATGAATTTATGAATTTAGCAGAATCAATCCTCGGGTGGCAAGAAGGCTTGCGCCAAATGAGGGATGGATGGCACTTTATTTTTTATGTGCCTTCTGAATTGGGATACGGAAAAAAAGGTTCCGGTACTATACCCCCTTACTCTGTATTGGTGTTTGATATTGAGCTACTTAAAACTATTAATTATTAGTAATTGTGTATAGAATATTAGTAAGAGCCAAGACAACAATTGGTTTGTTAAGTTTGATACTTCTATGTTCTTTTCAGGTTACGGCTTCCGTTTATAATATAAACAGTATACCTAATCCAAAAGTGATTGACCAGCGGAGCCATGTGAGCAATCCGGATAATATTATCAGTGCCGGAACCGTCAATCAGCTGAACGATCAGCTTCAATCACTTGAAGAATCTAATCTTATAGAAGTCGCCGTCGTGTTGGTAGAATCGATTGGAGATGAAAATATCGAATTGTTTGCGACAGATTTATTTAAAAAATGGGGCATTGGTACGAAAAAAGACGACAATGGTTTATTGATATTGTTTGTTGAAGATCAGCGTGCCATTCGTTTTGAAACCGGATACGGCATAGAGGGGGTTTTGCCGGATGCATTGGCTTCTCGTGTCCAGAATCAGAGTATGTTCCCGTATTTTAAAACAGGTAATTACGATGAAGGATTT
>CAZOUH010000294.1:0-1578 GCA_964582935.1 uncultured Paludibacter sp. | reverse complement strand
CTTTTTTTAGGAAGTTTTTTCATAATATGGTTATGAGCCATATGGTTCTGTATTATTAATCCGTTTAAAATTACAGAAAATGAAAAATGTACACATTGAAAATGAGCTGGTAGCATTACAAAGTAACATGAGAAACTTTGCGTATTCACTCACATTGAACCGTGAAGAAGCAGAAGACTTATTACAGGATACTACCTTAAAAGTATTGGATAATCAGGAAAAATTTACTGATAATATCAATTTCAAAGGATGGGTGCTCACCATCATGAAGAATATCTTCATCAATAATTATCGGAAGATTATGCGCAACCAGACTGTTATTGATAAGACTGAAGATTTGCACTTTTTAAATTTGCCACAAAACTCAGGTTTTGATAACCCTGAAAGTTCTTATTCTATCCGAGAGATAACAAGCAGCATCAATGCATTTGCTGATGAATATAAAGTCCCTTTATTAATGCACGTTCAGGGATTCAAATATGAAGAAATAGCTAAGCAGATGAGTTTGCCGATCGGCACAGTAAAAAGCCGTATTTTCCTGGCTCGCAAACGCCTTCAAAAACAATTAAGAGATTATCGTTATTAATCAATAATTTGCTAACAGCAGGAGCCGGAGAATTTATCTTCGGCTCTTTTTTAATATCAACTTATGAATGAAGGAATTATCATACTCGGAAGCAATCTGAATCCTGAAGAGAATCTCAAGAAAGCCATAGAAAAAATCAATGAAAAATATGAAGTCATTGATGAGAGTAAGGTGTTGATCACCCTCCCGAGGACAAAAAGATACAAAAATCACTTTTTGAATCAGGCAATCAAAATTTTATCCGATGAATATTACGAAGATTCTGTCCGTTTTTTCAAACAAATTGAGCAGGAATTGGGGCGTACTCCGGAAGGTAAAGCACAAGGTTTAATCCCTATTGATATAGATTTTGTGTTTTGGAACGAAGAAGCGATGCGGGACGATTATGAAAAGTGGGATTTTGTCAGAATATGCATCGATCAAATCAAAGATAAACCTTCCATCAGCCTGCTTTAATCTTTATTTTTCAGATATTTTATCAAGACGGACTCTGCCTCTTTTTTGGCTTTTTCTAAGTCGTCGTTGACAATAGTTACATCAAAATGAGGAGCGAATGATAATTCATAAGTAGCTTTCTCTATTCTTAAATTAATCATTTCAGCGCTATCTGTACCTCTACTGATCAACCTGTTACGTAATTCATCTATACTCGGAGGAGCTATGAAAATCAACAAAGCTTTATCGCCGTATTTCTTTTTGATATTCAAGCCACCTACTACATCCACATCAAATACAATGTGTTTTCCCTTGCTGTTGATGCGTTCTATTTCACTTGACAAAGTTCCGTAATAGGTATCCTTATACACTTCCTCATATTCGATAAATTCGCCGGCAGCAATTTTTTTCCGAAATGCCTCAGGAGAAAGAAAATAATATTCAACACCATCTTTTTCAGTACCGCGAGGTGCACGACTGGTTGCCGATATTGAAAATTCGATATCGAAACCTGCCTGTAAAAGATGATTGACAATCGTACTTTTACCGGATCCGGA
>CAZOUH010000293.1:0-1587 GCA_964582935.1 uncultured Paludibacter sp. | reverse complement strand
ATTGCTATTGGTTATCCTTTTTAAATTCCTTCCAAAGATCGGGAGCAATTTTTTTTATGGGTTTATAAAGCATGGATTGCTCCTTGACATCATTTTCCAACAAGGAAAATTTACTGTCTATCGCCTCTATCAGCATCAATACTACACTGACAATTAAAATATATTTGATGGCACTCACAATGCCTCCCAAAATTGAGTTGATAATTCCTAAAGATAACATTTTTATCATTTTGTGGAGTATTTTTCCAATGATAACCAGCACTAAAGCGATGATTAAAAAGGCGATGACAAAAGACAAGGGTTGAGCGGCTTGTGGACTGATGTTGAACCAGTCAATCAGCTTGACGCTTACACCCGGTGACAGCAATCGACTCAGTAAAATGCCTGCAATGATGATGAGCAGTGAAATGGTCTCTTTGATTAATCCGCGAAACAGACCAATCACGAAACCCAATAAAATAGGAATGGCAATGTATAAATCTAATGCGTTCATTTGTTTTTTTGCAAAATTAAAAAAAAACCACCAACTCACAATTATTGATTGCTTACTTGTGTCTATAATAATGTGACAGGGTCAGGTGGATATGCTTTTTAGGATAAGTAAAATGAGATCTATTCTCATGTGTTCAATATGTGCTGTCTGCGTTCTTTATCTTGCATTGGCATAAAAATTGAAAAGCTCCCGCCTTGTGTAAAATTCAGGTAGAACAATTTAAAACTTATCGTTATGAAAACAAGACAAATTATATTATCTCTGATTCTGTTTGCAGCATGGATGCCTTTTCAACTCAAAGCTCAAAATTTTTCGATATCCGTATCTCGTACTTACGATTTAAGTGATCATTTAGATCTTGAGGCTGTAGCCACAGTGTTTGCTCAATCTAAGAATATAGAAGATTTTGAATACCAATTGAATGACTACCGCAATCAGGTGTCGAATTTAGATTTGAACAATGATGGTTATGTGGACTACCTCAGGGTGATTAAAATGAATGACCGCAATGAGCATATCATACTGATACAGGCAGTGCTGAACCGCAATTACTTTCAGGATGTGGCTACCATCATTGTTGGAAGGGATAATTTCAATCGAGAATATGTGCAGATTATTGGTGAGCCCTCGCTGTTTGGGGCTGATTATATTGTAGAACCAATCTTTGCAGCTCGTCCCCGTGTGGTGAGGTGGTTGTGGAATTATCCGACTACTGTCTATGTGTCAAAGTATTACTGGGGATATTATCCACGTATTTATCGAGTGCGGACTATTTTGCCAATACACAATTATTTCAATCATGTAAGGGCATTTGTGAATGTGAGTCACCATTATTATTATACTACTCAGTTAAGATTTCCGGTGTATGTACAGGCAGCCAAACATTACTCACGCAATGATTATTGGAGAAATAATCCCGGAAAACGTTTTGACCAAAGAAATCGCGATTATAAAAACAAAGGATCTTTTCAACAACATCAGGAAAAGAAAAAACCGGAAGTAAAAGATAGAAATTCGGGTAACTCGGAGACGGAAAGAAGACAATTGAATCAAGGTGGTACTACAACAAGACCTCAACCACGAGTTACGCCATC
>CAZOUH010000292.1:0-1600 GCA_964582935.1 uncultured Paludibacter sp. | reverse complement strand
TGCCGCTATGAAAAGCAGTGTTGATACTGCAATGATGATGTATTTCTTTTTTATAACTTCCATTTTAATCCGATATAATAGGTTCTTCCGGGCGATATGCTCGAATAGAAACTTGTGAATTTGGCTTGGTAATCGAAAAGATTATTGATACCGGCATTCAGCGTAAGCTTGAATGGTAATGCTTGCGACAGGGTAAGTCGAAAGATTGCATATCCCTCATAATGTACTTTGTAGTCTTCCGGAACTTCTTGTTCAACACCTGTCTCAATATCTATATCCGTGTTTTCTCCCGTTCCGTATATATCCATGGCACTCAAATACTTCCCACTGAAACTGATGATCGGACGATATGCTTTAAAAATAGGCACGGTATAATCTATCCTTGCCGTTGCCGAATGAGGACGCACCAAAGATTTTTTACCAAGATTGTCCTTAACAAAAGCATAAGAACCCCTCAGGGACAGGTCATTGTTGATTTGACTGCTTACGGATAGCTCCGTACTCAATACTTTGGCATCACCGATGTTGGCATAAAGTACAGTGTCGCTGTTGAGCCAAACTGTGCTGACCATATCATCTATCAAAGAATATTGCGCTACACCCGTGATTACTGTTTTCCCTAATGAGATTTCAGTAGAAAGATTAAAATTATCACTCTTCTCAGCTTTCATGTCTTTGTTACCGATGATTTGAAAACCACCCCCATTGGGATGAAACCAGTCGGTATAGAGTTCTTTCAGGGTCGGCGAACGGAATCCACCGGCATATCCTCCCCGTATGCTTATTCTCCGGAAAGGTTTGTACATGGCAGATAAGCGCGGTGTCAGGTGTCCTTTGAACTGAGAATGATAATCATAACGCAATCCGGTTACAAGCGTGAAAGTTTCAGCCAACCGCCATTCCTGCTGGGAATAAACAGCATAAGTTTGTGCGTGCCGGCTCGCGTTGCTTCCATCACTGACAAACATAAAAGTCATCAAATTATCAGCAAAAAATTCAGCTCCGGCTACCACAGCATGTCCTTGTGAAAATGAAGCACTATACAATCCATTGAATCGCTGTTGAGAATTTTCATAGTTTTTCTCCTTTTCATTCAAGAGTTTGTAGCATTTGTATTTGTCATAGCGATCGAAATTACCAGAAAAATTCAAGTGTTGTGCATCAGAAATTTGATAGTCGGCTTTGATGCCACCCGAGTAATTATAATAAAAATCCCTAAGCTTGGTACCTTCCAATCCGCCCGGATTTCTTTCTTTGAAATAAAAACCCCCTTTTGCCTCGATATTCCATTTGTCAGATAAATCAAAGCCCACGCGCGGCGTAATGTTGTAATCCTTATATCCTGCAATAAAGGTTTCGCTTAATGGATTTTCTACCACACCACCATGCTCATACAATAAAGTTTGCGGCTCTGTATCTTTCAGTAGATAAGGGTCCATAGCTTTGAATGAAGTCGTTAAATTGGCAAAACCCCATGGGCGACGAGCGCCTATGCTGTAGCGATAAAGCTGTTCACTGTTGCTGCCCATACGAGCATGAGCAGCTATTTCAAAAGTTTTTTGGGGCTGTTGCGTGATGATGTTAATGACACCGCCCACGG
>CAZOUH010000291.1:0-1600 GCA_964582935.1 uncultured Paludibacter sp. | reverse complement strand
AATGATGTTTGGCAGCATAAGCAGTAAAAATACTGGTTACGCCCGGGTCAAAACCACAGCCGAGAATGGCAGTCAAGCCCGCTTCCTTAAATCTATCTTGATATGCCCATTGCCAACTGTATTCAAACTTCGCCTCATCCTTTGGTTCATAATTGGCAGTATCCAAGTAGTTTACACCCGCTTCCAAACAAGCATCCATGATGGTTAAATCCTGGTAAGGTAATGCCACATTAATCACCAATTCCGGTTTGAAATCATTGAACAAAGCCACCAATTCCGGCACACTATCCGCATCTACTTGGGCAGTTTTGATACTTATACCCGTTCGCTTTTTTACATCAGCAGCAATGACATCACATTTTGATTTCGTGCGACTTGCCAACATAATTTCAGTAAACACATCAGCATTTTGCGCTACTTTATGCGCCACTACGGTACCTACACCCCCTGCGCCAATAATCAATACTTTTCCCATGTTTGAAAAATTAAAATTCTATGCAAATTTAATAGTTTTATTGGAACTCACCAACCTTGGATAGTTAACCAAAGGTGTTTGTTTTTTGAAAATTTACGATTTACTATTTAATTTACGATGGGAACGATTACTAGCATACTGTTTTTTCTTTCCTATCAGAAATAATTATGAATCCAATATAAACAATTAGCGACCTTACTTGTTATTTAAAGTGATTCTACATTAGGTATGCAATTATATGATTATAACAAATTTTGAAAGTGCGCAGGGTCACTGGATTCTTGCGAAAATGGGCAAAAGAGTGTTGCGCCCCGGGGGTAAAGAATTAACCCTGCAGCTGATTGATGCGCTGAATGTTTCAGACAAGGATGATGTGGTCGAGTTTGCGCCCGGGATTGGCTATACTGCTTCGATTGTGATTGGCAAAAAGCCTCGCTCTTACATCGGTGTGGATGCCGAAGCTGATATAGTAGCCGATTTAAAAGAAAAAATAAATGGCAATCAGGTCATTGAAAATATTAGTTTTTTACATGCCAATGCTGCTCAAACGAATCTAATGGCAGAGAGCAAAAATAAAGTCTATGGCGAAGCCATGCTGACCATGCAATCGGAACCGCGTAAGACCGAAATCGTAAAGGAAGCCTATCGTATCTTGCAAAAGGGCGGTCTGTATGCCATTCACGAAATCGCTTTGGAGCCTGTCAGCCTGACTACTGAAGAAAAGAATTCCATACTTAAAGATTTAGCCCAAACCATCAAGGTAAATGCAAGACCGCTGACAACAGGTGAGTGGCGGGAATTATTAGAGAAGGAAGGCTTTAAAATTAAAAAAGTGGTACATAACGATATGTTGCTTTTAGAAATCAAGCGTTTGATTGATGACGAAGGTTTTTTCAGGTTTCTGAAGATTGTTTGCAATGTGTTGACGCACCCACAAGCGAGAAAGCGTATCATTAAAATGAGAAAAGCATTTAAGAGACATCAAAAAAATATGAAAGCCATCCTGATAGTGGCTGAGAAATAAATCCTTTTTATTTATTATATACTTACATTATGGACATTACGAAAAATTTCAACATTGGAGAGTTGGTAGCCATCGACTACCGTACTGCACCGATTTTTAAA
>CAZOUH010000290.1:0-1606 GCA_964582935.1 uncultured Paludibacter sp. | reverse complement strand
GTCTGTTGTTGATGTATGCATTTACAGCTGATGTAATTGAAAATATACGCATCCCTACTTTAGCCGACCGCATGAAAATGTTGGTAGAAAAAAGACTAAGGGGAGAATTGGGTATGCACGAAGGCTGTACACTTTGTATGCATTGATGGTTGTTCCGGGTTCCGAGTTCCGAGTTGCGAGTTTCGAGTTTCGTCAGCTATGTAATTTTAATTTATAAATCATATATGCTTAGATCGCAAGATCCTACAAAGCACAATAAGCCTCTTATCTTAGTGACGGGAGCTGCCGGTTTTATCGGCTTCCATTTGGTGAAAAGGTTGTTGCAAGACGGATGGCAAGTGGTTGGTTTGGATAATATCAACGATTATTACGATGTCAATCTAAAATATGCCCGCCTACGAGAATTAGGGATAGAACGAGACAACATTCAATACAATGTGTCAGTTGCAAGCGCATTACATATTGATTTTACTTTTGTCCTGATGAATCTTGAAGATGAAACCGGTATGCAAGGAATTTTCAATACCCATCGCTTCGAGTTTGTTTGTCACTTGGCTGCACAAGCAGGGGTGAGGTATTCTTTGGAACATCCGATGGCATACATCAGCAGCAATATTGTGGGATTTATCAATATATTGGAATGTGCCAAAAATCACCATATTAAACATTTGGTTTATGCCGGTTCAAGCAGTGTGTATGGTTTGAATACGCACATGCCTTTTTCAACCCATGAGGGAACCAATCATCCTGTCAGTTTGTACGCAGCTACTAAGAAAAGCAATGAGTTGATGGCACATGTGTATAGCCATTTGTACGATTTGCCTACTACAGGTTTACGTTTTTTTACAGTTTACGGACCTTGGGGGCGACCGGATATGTCACCCATGCTTTTCGCCGATGCCATCATGCAAGACAAGCCTATAAAAATTTTCAATAATGGAGATATGGCGCGCGATTTTACTTACGTTGATGATGTGATAGAAGGGGTGGCGCGGGTGATTAATCAACCTGCGACCAATAATGCCGAATGGGATTCAAACCTCCCTGACCCTGCCTGTTCATCCGCACCTTATCGCATCTATAATATTGGAAATTCCTCTCCTGTGCAGTTGATGGATTATGTAGAAGCCTTGGAAAACGCACTTGGTAAGCAGGCAATTAAAACATTGCTGCCCATGCAAGCCGGTGATGTACAACATACTTTTTCTGATGTATCCGACCTCGAAAAAGAATTTGATTATCGTCCGGATACTACGCTAAAAGAAGGATTGAAGCAATTTGCAGCCTGGTATAAAAGCTACAATTGTTAAGTATCAATTGTAAATTGTCAACTACTTCATTCCGATTGCCGAATAATCAAACCCTAACTCCTTCAATTCCTTTGGGTCATAGATATTGCGACCATCAATTACATAGGCTTGATGCATCGATTTTTTGATGACGCGCCAGCTCGGCATCCGAAATTCTTTCCATTCTGTCACTAACAATAAAGCATCAGCTTCTAAAACAGCATCATACACATCAGTCGCATAATAGATATTACTAATGGGTAAATGCGACAGACTCTGCTTAACGGTTTCTTGAGCTGTTTCGATAGCAACCGGAT
>CAZOUH010000289.1:0-1607 GCA_964582935.1 uncultured Paludibacter sp. | reverse complement strand
GTTAAGGTTTAAGTCTCACTTTCGTCAGAAATTTGCAAAATTATCTCTTACGAACAACTAAATATTTTGTAATACTCCAGAACTGCGCCGGATTAATTATTTCTATACGGATGAATTTTTCGTCATCTTTCACCAATTGATAACTGTCTTCCGGATGTGCAGAAAGGATTGTAATGTTTTTGGAATCGGTTGGAATAGTTTTCAATTCCCTTAAATCTGCCTGTGTTAATACATGCTTATCAAAAGATTTATCCAAAATGGTTTTGGGTTTAAACAAGCCGTTAGAATTGACTATGGCGTTGGCTTTCAAATTGGCAAGTTTGTCGATCACATACCAAACTTCATTTAAATCAGCATCTTGCGTACTTATTAAATCTTGCTGTTGAGCCGATAATGCAGTGATTTGATCTAAATTAGTTTGCGTTTGATGCAAATCGGCTGTAAGTCCTTCAATTTGAATATTCTTGTTTGCTATAACTTGCTGTAGCGAATCAGCGAGTGCAATGCGTTCAGCTAATTCTTTCTCTAATCTTTGAACGGTTGCTTGCAACGTAGTATTTTCTTTTCCCTTTTGATTTGAGAAACGCTGTAATTGATTGATTCTGTCTTTGTTGTTTTCTAAAATAGTCTTCAACTGAGCGAATTGGCTCACGATAAGCGCCTTACCGGTTTTATCCGATTGTTCTATTCCACCTACATCAAGCATAATTTTGCCTTCTACTTCTCTGATCTGTGCAAAACCGGCTTCTACTTCATTGAGCATGTCTAAGGTAGTGTTGTAGTCAGATTCCATATTTTGATGCTCAAGCGCTATAGAATCTCTTTCATTCAATAATGATTTATACTTGCCGGTGCTTTCAACACAAGACGAGGTACTTAAAATGATTGCAACTACTGCAACCAAAGAAAAAAATGTTGTTCTCATAATGATGTATTTTATGTTAGTATTTTATTGTTTGCTGCATTACAACAACCAACATCAATACCAAACGAACAACACACTATGTATCAACAAAATAATAAAAACACAAACTGTGGAAGACTGTAGAAAACTGTGGAAACAATACACAGCTATAGGTGTATATTCTTAACTTATGCCAATATCACAGCTTTGATTTGTTGCGCAAACTCCTCCGCTTGCGCCATGCTTGCCGCTTCAGAATAGATACGAATGATAGGTTCGGTATTGGATTTTCTCAAATGCACCCATCCATCGGGGAAGTCAATTTTAACTCCGTCTATATCAGTAATTTCAAACTGACTGTATGGTGACTTGACTTTTTCAAGCAAGGCATCAATATCTAAATCGGGTGTCAATTCAATTTTATTTTTGGAAATATAATAATTGGGATAAGAGTGCCTCAATTCAGAAACTTTCTTTCCGGATTTTGCTAAAAGAGAAAGAAACAAGGCAATTCCTACCAAAGCATCGCGACCATAATGAGCAGCCGGATAGATTACACCGCCATTGCCTTCGCCACCAATCACAGCCTGAGTTTCCTTCATTTTTTCCACTACATTAATTTCGCCTACGGCGGAAGGATTGTACTGCTGACCGTGACGTTCCGTAACATCGCGTAAAGCGCGGGTAGAACTTAAATTAGAAA
>CAZOUH010000288.1:0-1607 GCA_964582935.1 uncultured Paludibacter sp. | reverse complement strand
TACAGTGTATGTAAAATACTTCCATCCTGAATATTGACATGATTGCCAATCCGAATGGAATTAACATCACCTCGCAATACTGCATTATACCAGATACTACATCCGTCTCCCATCACGACATCTCCAATAATCGTAGCATTTTCAGCCAAAAAACAATCTTTTCCAAATTGAGGCGTAAACCCTCTGACTTCTTTAATCAATGCCATATCAATTTGATAATCATTTAAACAAAATTCAACTTATTAATATTCTTTTCTCCTTCTGATGCCCATATTTGTAGGGACATACAAGGCGTGCAACAAATGCTTTTCCCGCAACAGAACCCTTAAAAACAACAAGCCCTGTAAAGGCAAAAGAATCAGCAAAGTAGTATGGGTAAGAACAACGGTAACGATGAAATACACAATCATCATCAGCATATATGCAATATTGTAAAAAAACAAAAGATTACGTGATTTTTTAGACCATATCAACACAGCAAGTATGATATTCAATGGATTGAGCCATAATAGATTCAGGTTTTTATCTACAAAAGGATGTTCGGAAAAAAACATGAAAACAAATATCAACAAACCGGCAATGCCTGTAACCATAAATAATATAAAATCAAACAACCTGTTGGTTACACTGTCCATATTCCTCCTGTACTTCATAATCAATCCGCCCATAATAAGCCAAAGTGCAGTGATTAAAAAAGGATGAACAAGCAAAGTCAAGAGGCTTGGATTTTCGCGCTTCGACATGAACAAGGTTTGTGCACGAGACACCAAGGGTCTTTCCTGAAAGCCATTATTAACACAAAGGATTTTAGCCTGCTGGACATAATTTTTCAGAAACTCGGGTAAAAAGATGCTTTGATTATCGTTGAGTAATTTGTCAGCATCTAAACCAAAAATAAGATTTACGCCAAGTTCAACCCAAGGGGTATCAGAAAGATAATCTGTTGTCATCGTGCGAGCCGACTCAAGCTCCCTTTGTTGATTTGAAATGATGGCTCCCGTGATGGCTTCGCTGATGATGTGATAAGGACGAGTAGAACAATTGTCTTCGAAAAAATTATAGCGATACATCCTGTTTTCAGGCAAATAATTGATGTGCAACAGCTCAATCAATTTATCCTTTTCAGGCTTAGTAAGATTCAACTCCTGTTCCCAAACGGTAGAATTCCTATCACGATATTCCTTAATAAAAAATTCAGTAGGATATACTGCCAGCATATAATCGGTGTGACCCCTCAGAAATTTCAAATAAAAATGCTCTGTATTAAAATCAAAAACCCCGTAATTGTAAACCAAGTCTAAGCCTTTCGTATCTCGAATTCGTATTGCCGTATGTCCGAATTTCGCATATACGGCTTTTCCCGGTTCACAAGTAATCAGACTCACAATCGTTGAGTCTGCGTATTCAATGGTTTCCGAACGCAAATGAAATGCTGTCGTCAGTAAAAACAACAAAAAAACTGCAATTTGTTTCATGTTGGCAGGATTATTTAAACATCGACAAAAGTAACATTTTTTATTGACTTGAGCATAGTTGTATGGATTTCTCGTTATGCTCGTAGAAAATAAATTTACGATTTGCAGTTTACAATTTACGATTTACAATTT
>CAZOUH010000287.1:0-1612 GCA_964582935.1 uncultured Paludibacter sp. | reverse complement strand
ATTGAAGCCATACTGTGTCCACAAATACGAACCGATATAGGTATGTGGTGGCGGCATTTTCGCTCCGTGCACAATAGCAAATTCATCATCGCCTAAGGCTGCCATGGGTTGGGGCAGCAGGACAATATTGCCCAATTGTATGCGGGCGACAGCCAGATAAGATGTATCATTTTTCGAGACACTCATATAAGCTCCGGGAGCAGTGCCGTATTCATCCGTGACTGCTTGATACAGTTCTTTTGAAAGACTTTTATCAACCCAGGCTTCATAATCTTGCGTGTTGACAAGTTCCGGATTGCCCTTCTTCAGAAAATCATCAAATGCCCCTTCAGCATAGGTATTCAAAACGGCACCTTGCGTCATCAGCAATTGCTCAAATGCTTTTTCCGTTGCCGGAAGATTATCCACCCGATAGCCTTCTGCACGCAAGCGTTTCAAGAAGTTGTAAAGCGAAGGAACAGTCTCTAAGCCTTGTGCTGCCAATGTTTCTTGTCCTGCCCCTTTGAAATAATAAATGGCAACTCTCTTATCCGCATTCTTTTTATGCTTGAGGTTGATGAAGTTATTGACGATGGTCGTGAAGCTTTTAAGTCGGTCGGGGATGGTTCTAAACACAAAGAGTTTATCGCTGTTTTTTTCTTGAGCCACCAGTACATAAGGATAGATAGCCCCATCAAGTTCCGGCATCACAATCGTTTGCCCCATAAAACCGCCGAACATGCCCATTGGATCTTGCATCCAATCTTCCTTCAATTGTAAGATAGAGAGTGGTGTAAAAATAGGGATATTCCGTTTTTTCAACCAATGTACCGCATCATCGGGCTGTCCGCTCAGCAAACGACCATGTGGAAAATAAATCACGGCTGCAGGCTGTATCTTTTCCAAAAAATCAATGCGTTTTTGTTTTGAAGTGATGGGATATACATTCAATCCGGATTGTTGAAGCGATACAATCAGACTGTCTAAATGCTCTTTATTGCCGCTGAAAGGATCATGGATACCGGCAAAAACAACTACTTTTCCACCACCTTCATGGTAGAAATTATGTTTTTTGATATAAGCTTCATAATCGCTCACTGTTTCAAATGCCAGATTTTCATCTACATGAAAAAGAGCTTCCGTGACATTATCAATGGGCGCTTGTGCTGATTGGGCAAAAAACACTTTTTTGTCGATATTTTTGCGGATATAACGCGCCAAGTTCTGATAGTTGACTTTGTTTCCCCTTTCGAGATAGGCAGCTATTTGCGCTAAATTCACACTGTCTAAATTGCAAATATTATTTTCCGGAGTGGTAGCGGCATAGATATATACAGGCTTTCCTTTGTCCATCATCGTTTGGATTTCAAATCGCTGTGCCTCCGACAATTTAAGTCCCATGCCAAAGCCAAGCACGAAATCATATCTTTTGAGTTTCTCAATTTCTTCCACAGATACAACTTTATATCGTACCATCTTGTCGCTGTTCGACAAAGCAATATTGGACACTTGAAAAGGCTGAAAATTGAGCAAAGCAATTTTGGTAGTCGAGGCAGTTTGATACCATCCCGCTCCAATTGCCGCTATGAAAAGCAGTGTTGATACTGCAATGATGATGTATTTCTTTTTTATA
>CAZOUH010000286.1:0-1615 GCA_964582935.1 uncultured Paludibacter sp. | reverse complement strand
ATAGAAAATTTTTCATAAATGTAAGTGTATGAATGGACAAACGCATCATTGCATGAATTTAAAAAACTTTCTTGCAAATTTAAAGGATTTTATTGAGAAAATGGCAAAACCTGAATGAATAACTAAGTTCTTCGTTCTTTCGCCCACGCCATTACATGAGCCGGAGAGCGTTTGAAAAACAGTTCGTTTGCCATAAATTCCATGTAAGCTTGGGTATGGCTATAATACATTTTAAATCCTTCGCAAAGCCAGTTTAATCCCGGTTCACCGGTTGAGCTCGTTAATATGCGGTTTTTAGGACATTCACCATGGCATAAATCCAAAAACTCGCACTGCAAACATTGGGAAGGTAATTTATCCCTTTTGTCAGATCCAAAGCGCAATTGCTCTTCAGAAAAAATCATTTCATAAATGGTTTTATGCTTGATATTTCCTAATTTATATTCTGGGAACACATAATGGTCGCAGGCATATACATCACCATTGAATTCCAGCACAGAGGCATGTCCACACTTTTTGGCATAGATGCAACTGCCGGGCTGCTCGCCAACTGTATTGGCTAAAGTCGCATCAAAAATTTGCACATAATACTGCCCTACATCATTCAACACCCATTCATCAAAAATATCAATATAAAACTGTCCAAATTTACGAGCATCAACCGTCCAGGGCGCAATAACGTACTCATCCTTTTCTTCCGGTCCCATGAGCTTCAATCCGCTTGGTACATCGTTGATATGCATGCGCTCCACAATAGGAGAAAACTGCATGTAATGCGCGCCTATTTCTTTGAAGAAATTATATACTTCAAGCGGATAATTGACATTATAATCATTGATGACCGCTAAGATATTGAATTCAACGCCGTGTTTTTGAAGCAATTCAACTCCTCGCATCACTTCTTTGAAAGTTCCTTTACCTGCTTTGTTTTTCCTGTACACATCATGACAATGTTCGGGTCCGTCTAAAGAAATACCAATTAAAAAATGATGATCTTTGAAAAACTTACACCAATCGTCGGTCAGCAGGGTGCCGTTGGTTTGCAGACTGTTGTCTATTTGTCTGCCGCGTCCATATTTTTTCTGATAAGCTAATGCTTTGTAATAAAACTGTTTGTCTCTCATCAGCGTTTCTCCGCCATGCCAGGTAAATAGGACTTGCGGAACAGGTTGAGCCTCCATATAGCTTTGAATGTATTTCTCCAACACTTCATCGCTCATGCGTAAATTTCGACCTCCTTCTTTGTAAAGATTTTCTTTTTCCAAATAATAACAATAACTGCAATCGAGATTACAAATTGAACCTATGGGCTTAGCCATCACATAGGTGGGCATGGAAAGAGGATTAAATATAGCGGTTTTAGACATGTTGCATTGATATGTGCAAGTACTTGGCTGTAAACCTGATATTATAGATTGATGACTTAAACCGACATATGAGGACGATTATTCTAATCTTTTATAATATAGATTCATCTTTTGTGTACTTACAGATTTTTTGGACACGGAAACATCATAAATCACACTTTCAGTCTCAAAACTGCCTTGTAATTTGGTGTCATCATCCAATATAAAATCAAACTCAAAGAGGATGGTTTCATGCTCTGTATAACTTA
>CAZOUH010000285.1:0-1615 GCA_964582935.1 uncultured Paludibacter sp. | reverse complement strand
GCGTTAAGGATAAGTCCTTTGTATATACCATCCCAGTCAAGAGCAAGCTGACTGCCATGTGCATCAATTACTTTTTTTTTTATACTGACAAGATTCTCAACGGTTCGTACCGTCGATTGAGTCGTGTCGTAAACATATTCAAGATGAATATTGACGATGTCGCCTGGTTCCAATGTGTTGATAAAGGGCACATAGGGTTCATCCAATTCTTTTTTGTAATAATCACTGATTAATACATGATAACTATCTAATTTTTCCGTACCACCTTGTCCGTTTACAACAAATGCCTGATAATCTAATACTTTGAATGTGGCCATATTCCCTGAGCTGCCACATTCTTCTGGACATAAAGATGTTAAACCCATACAAGTGTGGAAATGCACACCTTCAAATTCTGCCGTAAAAACATGTGAAGAGGTAAATGGCTTGGTCAAAGCCTCTTCAGTTAATACAGTTTCTTGCGCAGATACTTCGTCCTGCTTTTGGTTTTGAGATGTTTTTAATCCACAAGATGTTAGAAACAAGACACTTAATGCGATAATTATATTTCTGTTCATATTCAAAAAAATTTTGCACGAAGATAATACAAAAATATTATATACTTTTGCCCCCTTAAGCTTTAATAAGCTTTTGATTAGGCTCAGGGCACCACTTTCAAACTTTACAAACTTTACAAACTTTCAAACTTTACAAACTTTTCAAACTTTTCAAACTTTAAGAACTTTCCAACTTTCCAACTTTTATGCACCTCTTCCAT
Source organism: uncultured Paludibacter sp. (assembly GCA_964582935.1). Classification (GTDB taxonomy): domain Bacteria; phylum Bacteroidota; class Bacteroidia; order Bacteroidales; family Paludibacteraceae; genus Paludibacter. The sequence continues at coordinate 858 of CAZOUH010000285.1, read as the reverse complement.
CAACCCGATATTTCGCTCAACCAATTGCCTGAACAAGAGTCCTTGCATGCCATTAAGGTACTGCGTTTGCAGCCTGGTGACGAGATTATAATTTTAGATGGTGTAGGAGGTTTTCATCGGGCTAAAATCACCTATGTTCATCCCAAAAAATGTGGATATGAGCTTGTCGAGTCTGTATATAATTTTGGTCAAAAGTCCTATAATCTGCATGTAGCCATAGCACCTACAAAAAATATCGATCGTTTGGAGTGGTTTATTGAAAAAGCGGTTGAAATAGGCATAGATGAAATTACACTCTTGCGCTGTCAATTCTCTGAAAGAAAGCATGTAAATTTTGAGCGATTGCAAAAAATCATCATCGCTGCTGCCAAGCAGTCTGTAAAGGCTTTCTTCCCCCAACTAAATCCACTTTGTACTTTTGAGGAATTTATTCGGCAACATGCTGCACAGACAGAGTCGCACACCAAACTGATTGCCCATTGCTATCAAGAGGGAAAACAAATTCTGAAATCGGCTATCGCCAATAAAGATCGTATTTTAATCCTGATTGGACCGGAGGGTGATTTTAGTAAAGAAGAAGTAGCTTTAGCATTGACGCATGAATTTATTCCGGTTTCTTTGGGGAACCATCGTTTACGTACAGAAACCGCCGGCGTAATGGCTTGTGCAACCGCCGCGATTGTTTTGGGTGAGAACTGATATCACCATAATCACCAAATATTCACTATTCGTTCTTAGTTCTTAGTTCTTCGTTCTTCAGTGTTCTTTCCACCAATTCCCTAAGAATCATTGTTTGTTCAGGGCTTCTTTAATCAGCATAGGAATCTCTACCGGTCTGCGCGCTACGGGTACACCTGC
>CAZOUH010000284.1:0-1647 GCA_964582935.1 uncultured Paludibacter sp. | reverse complement strand
TCTGTTTTTTCCCAGGTAAATAATTCTACTTCTTTGATTATTTCTTTGCCTGAACTTCCTTTGAAAGTCTTGGTGACTGTGCGTGGTGTCCTGCCCATATGTCCGTAAGCAGCTGTTTCCCGATATATGGGATTGCGCAATTTCAGCCTGTCTTCAATGGCTTTCGGACGCATATCAAATAATGCATTGATTTTATCTGCAATCTGAGCATCGCTCATATTAACTTTGGCTGTACCATAAGTGTTTACATATAAATTCATGGGTTGGGCAACTCCAATGGCATATGCCACTTGTACCAACACCTCTTCCGCGATGCCGGCAGCCACCATGTTTTTGGCTATATGTCGTGCAGCATAAGCGGCAGACCTGTCAACTTTTGAAGGATCCTTTCCCGAAAAAGCGCCACCGCCATGTGCCCCTTTTCCACCGTAGGTGTCCACAATGATTTTACGACCAGTTAAACCTGAATCGCCGTGCGGACCGCCAATCACAAATTTCCCGGTAGGATTGACATGCAAGATATAATCATCCTGAATAAGTGCATCAAAATAAGGAGCCAACGCTTTTACGCGTGGTATCAATATATTTTTGACATCTTCACGAATTTTATTGAGCATAGCTTCATCAGCCTGTGCTTGAGTAGTATCGGCATCAGCTTGAATAAAATCATCATGCTGAGTAGAAACAACAATGGTGTGTACGCGTTTAGGCTTGTTATTTTCATCATACTCAATCGTAACCTGCGATTTGGAATCCGGTCGCAGATAAGTCATGACTTTAGCTTCTCTGCGGATAGCAGCCAATTCTTTGACCAAAGCATGCGATAAATCGAGTGCAAAAGGAATCATCATGTCAGTTTCATTGCAGGCATAACCGAACATCATCCCTTGGTCGCCTGCGCCCTGTTCGTTGGGGTCCTCACGCACCACACCGCGATTGATATCAGCGGATTGCTCGTGAATAGCGGATAAAATGCCACAGGAATCTCCATCGAATTTATACTCACTTTTGGTATAACCAATATCGTTGATGACCTGACGCACAACCGATTGAAAATCAACATAAGCCGATGTTTTGATTTCACCGGCAACAACTACCTGTCCGGTCGTTACCAAGGTTTCGCAAGCCACTTTCGACTCAGGGTCTTGAGCCAACAAATTATCTAAAATAGCATCTGATATTTGATCAGATACTTTATCCGGATGCCCTTCAGAAACAGATTCAGAAGAAAATAAATATGCCATAATATGTTGTTTTAAAAGGTGATTAATAATATAATTCAAACTCAATGAGCTGTTAGAGTCCACTTAAAATAAGCGAACCTACCGAAACAAATGAGTGAGATTATAAAAAAGTGGGAGAGAAAAAAAGGCAAGAAAAATACATTTTAGCATTTTTTTCTGTGGTTGCAAGCAATTCAAATCTTTCCACTCATTTATTCAACTGCAAAGATAATATATTTTACAAACAAATGGAAGGGTGGGAATGTTTAGGCGATTATAATAGAATTTTATGTTGTTGTAAGTCTTATTGTGATTATATTGGGATTATTTAGTTTGTTGTATGTATTATAACGCTCAAATCTCAAACATCAAAATAGTTTTATTCAACAAAAAAGCGTAAATTTGCGAGAAATTTTTATTAGTT
>CAZOUH010000283.1:0-1656 GCA_964582935.1 uncultured Paludibacter sp. | reverse complement strand
GCTTTCCCCAAAATCTTCTTTAAACTTGGCAACCAATTGCTGAGGCCAATCGTTTACAGGCTCCAATTTACCCATAAAGAAGCGCAACACAGGAGGCTCGTAATTGAATTTTAAACCACCGATAAGCTCACGGTTTTCGTACAGCCAAGTCAGTCTGTCTTCCACATACTTGATTTGAGAAAGGGTAAACACGCGGCGCGGAATTGCCAAACGTACCAATTCCATATCGGCATAAGTCTCATTGCCATACTCATCGCGTTGATTGGAAATTGAACCGCGCTCCATGCCGCGAACGCCTGAAATCAGGAATAAGGCAGCTGCCAAAGAACCTGCAGGATATTGGGATTGTGGTATATGTGAACAAATTTGCATGGCATCCAAGTGTACACCTAAAACGCCTGCCGGCTTGATAACAGGAATACCTTTGTTGTCTAATTCTTCTACCAAGTATTTGATGAAGGACGGACTTTGACAGATAACACTTTCATCTAATGTTTCGTATAATCCAACCGCCATGGCTTCTATCTCGCGAACCGACATGCCACCATAAGTTAAGAAGCCTTCGTAAAGCGGAACCAAAGCTTCTAATTCTCTGTAAATCTCCATGCTGTCGGTTGCAATACCGCCACCTCTTGACGAACTGAGTTTTCGTGCAGAGAAATAGCATAAATCGGCTAAACCCGTCATGGTTTTCATCACGGTGCCCATATCTGAATCCTTAAATTCTTCTTCCCTTTGAAGAATTAAAAAAGCGTTTTCACCCAACAAGCTGCAATCTAATACCAATCTAATCTGGTATTTATCGGCGATAGCACGCACATCACGCAAGTTTTGCATAGAGAAAGGCTGCCCGCCAATCAAGTTGGTAGAGGCTTCCATGCGAATGAAGGGTATGTTTTTCGCTCCTTTTTGAATGATGACTTCTTCCAATTTCTCTATATTCATATTTCCTTTAAAAGGATGGCTTGAATTGACCACATAAGCCTCGTCGTACAGCAATTCAACAATCTGTCCGCCTTTGTCGGTGATATGCGCCATAGCAGTGGTGAAGTGGTAATTCATCGGAATCAGACTTCCCTTTTTCACATAAGCCACACAAATCAAGTTTTCGGCTGCACGTCCTTGGTGCACCGGCAATAAATACTTTTTGCCCAATACATCTTCAACTGCTTTTTGTAATCTGATAAAACTTTGCGAACCGGCATAAGCGTCATCAGCCTGCATCATAGCAGCCAATTGATTGTCGCTCATGGCATTGGTGCCTGAGTCGGTCAACATATCCAAAAATACATCCATGGTATTCAATTGGAAAGTATTAAAACCTCCTTCGTGAAGAGCTTCCAAGCGTCTTTCGATGGGCACTAAATGTAGTTTTTGCACGATGCGTGCTTTGTGTAGCTCAAGTGGTAATGTTTCTCCACTGTAAAATTTGATTTCTTGCATATCTGTAAAATGTGTATTTAAAATTTGATGTTTTTCAAAAAAAGAAAGAGTGTCTGTACTACAAACACCCTGTATAAAAATTGCTTATTACTTATAATTCAAAGAATTTGACTTGCAAAGATATACTTTTTTTTATTTTGAACATAGCAAAATTAGATTTTTGTTGTTTTTGCTTATTGATTGCAGAGTTCAACCAATAAATCTTCAATCTTG
>CAZOUH010000282.1:0-1660 GCA_964582935.1 uncultured Paludibacter sp. | reverse complement strand
TCATCCGGATCAACAGCGACATTCATAAAATCCAGGGCGGGAAAGCCGGTTTGTGCCCTAATCTGATTTTGATCAATATTAGTCCATTTACCGTTTTCATAAATCATTATCTTTCCACTTCTCATCTCTTGTGACCCCCATCTGCCCCCATTCACCACAAATAATTTTTCTCCGGCGAAAGTCATGCTCCAAGGGATATTTTGTGCCGGACCGTCGGGCTTGTAGTATTGAACCACAGCATTGTCATCTGTTTTGAACTTATAAGAAACGACCCCTAACTCACCGCCTGCTAACCAATAGGTGTTATTATCTTTGTCATATTCTATGTCGGATGAATTTGGAATTTCTACAGTACTCATTTCAAAGGACTGATTGAGTAGGTAGGTGTTGTTGGTGCCGTTGCCAACCAAAAGCTTTCCGTCAGACACATTCAGTGTTTTGATTGAAATGGCGGACAGTAAATTGCTCCAAGTGTAGTTGTCTTCTTGTTTGTACAGTTTATTATTACGTAGGAGCAACAGCTTTCCGGCAAAAGTGAAGATTTTTTGAAATTTACCTGAACCGGGTAATCCATCCGTGCCCTGCCAATATTCATAATTCACCAAATGACGATTATTGGCATCTGCCTGCAAAATTTTATCTTCTGTCAATGCATAAATAATATTGTTGTGAATGGTTGTGGAAAGGACTTTCACTTCTGATGCATTCGGACCAATAAAATAAGTGTCTGAAATTTCTCTTTTAGCGAGATTGATGACCATGACGCCAAAATCACAAGATAAATAAGCTAAGTTTCCTGTAAAATAAATATCGTTGATTGTTTTATCGGAACTCATTTGTTTGTTGAATAGATCAGGGATGTTGTGCACGCCAACTGCATGCATCAAGTCGATATTGCCGTTTTTATACACGATCAACAGTTGATCGTTGACTTCATCATATTCTATTTTGATGATATTCACATCATTTAATCCACTGATTTTACTAAAGACCTGTACATCTTCGTCTTCCTTTCCTACTGAAAAAAGGGCACCATCGCTTACCGCATAAATGCTTGTAGATGACTGCGCTATCTGTGTAACACTGTTATATGCCAGATGGGTACGCCATTTTCCCATTGCTACCGGTTGATCGGTTTGTGCACCGACAACTGTTGTTATTAAAATGATAATGATGGATAATATGCTTTTTCTCATACGTTAATCATTGATGTATCTTTTTAGTTTCTCTATAGCTAACGCTCTGTGACTGATTTTATTTTTCAAATCCTTGCCGAGTTCGGCAAATGTTTGGGTATATCCATCGGGCATAAAGATGGGGTCATATCCAAAGCCTCCATTTCCTGATAGTTCGGTAGTTATTTTTCCTTTGATGATGCCTTCGAAATAATGGACTTCCCCATCTTCTATCAAAGCTATAACCGTTCGGAACTGTGCTTTGCGATTTTCTACTCCTTCCAAGTCATGCAGCAATTTTTCCATATTCTGCTGCGAATCATGCCCTTCGCCGGCATAGCGCGCCGAATGAACACCCGGTCGGTTATTTAATGCTTCCACCTCCAAGCCCGTATCTTCCGCAAAACAATTATAACCGTAATGTTTGTAGATATGTTCAGCTTTCAATAAAGCATTTCCTTCTAAACTGTCAGCTGTTTCAGGAA
>CAZOUH010000281.1:0-1702 GCA_964582935.1 uncultured Paludibacter sp. | reverse complement strand
TGACAATGCAGTCGCAGACAAAATTCACCTTGCAACAATGCATAGATACAGCATTGTATCATAACCGCAATATCAAGCAACAAGCTTTAAATAGGCAATCGCGCGAGATAGCTTACGAGCAGGCTCGCTTGGACTTACTGCCGAATTTGAATGCTTCAGCGGGACAAAGTTTTACCTTAGGGCGTTCGCTGACTGCCGACAATACCTATCAAAGTCTCAATTCATCGCGCAGTTCTTTTAATCTGTCAAGTAGCATCACTTTATTTGACGGCATGAAAATGAAATATAACATTGATGCGCGTAGGGCTGAAATGCAGGCTTCTGAAGCTGATTTGGAAAAGATGAAATCAGATATAGAATTGAGCGTAACGGTCGCTTTCCTACAAGTTTTATTGTATAAAGAAAATGTACAAATGCAGGAAAGTCAGTTGGAATTGACGCACCAAAAGATTGAGCAAACTTCAAAATTGGTCGATGCCGGTAAGCAGGCAGAGGGAGTTCTGTTTGAGTTGAAAGCACAATTAGCCAAAGAAGAATTGAATCTTACCCAGGCGCAAAACAACCTCAAATTAGCTTTGTTGGATTTGGCACAGATTATCGAAATTGATGATTTTGAGCATTTGGATGTTGACATGCCTGTTGACATGCTGATGGATGAACCTTTGTTGGCTTCTGCCAATGAGATATATGATGCTGCGGTACAGCATCGTCCCGAAATTCTCAGTGCTGAATACAGATTGCAGGGCAATGAAAAAAATGTGGATATAGCCCGCTCGGCTTTCTTTCCTTCTTTGAGCTTTGGTGCTTCTTTGGGCACAGGGTATTATGATTTGAAAGGAGCCAATAATGATGCTTTTTCACGACAATTAAATGATAACTTGAGTACCAATTTCGGCTTCAACCTGCAAATCCCCATCTTCAATAAAATGGAAATTAAAAATCGGGTCACCTCCTCAAAATTAGCCGTAGAAAACAGTAAGTTAGATATAGAAAACGCCAAAATGGATTTAAGAAAAAGGATTCAGCAGGCTTATCAAAATGCGTTGGCTGCTCAGGCACGATACCTTGCTGCCCTAAAATCTGAGGAAGCATCGAAAGAAGCCTACCGGTATGCCGAACAAAAATACGAGGCAGAGAAAGCATCGGTGTATGAATTGTATCAGGCAAAATCTAATCAAGCGCAGGTGCTGGCAGAGCTGTCCCAATCGAAATATGAATATGTGTTGAGAATTAAAGTGTTAGAGTTTTTAAAATGAATGCAGAAAGGATAAAATCCCAATTACGCAAAGGCTACTTAGAATATTGTATCTTACTGATTCTGAAAAAGAAGCCTTCTTATGCGTCCGATATCATTGAGGCTTTGAAAAATGCCAAGATGATAGTGGTGGAGGGGACCTTATATCCGTTGTTGACGAGACTGAAAAATGCGGATATATTGGATTATCGCTGGGAAGAATCTTCGTTGGGTCCCCCTCGTAAGTATTATGAAATGACGAAAAAAGGTATTGATTTGCTCCATGAGTTAGAGCAATCATGGGAAGAGTTGAATTTGGTAATTGCAAAATTAAAAAACAAATAAAATCATGTTGCTATGAAACGGACATTTACAATCAACCTAAACAGCACGGTGTATCATATTGATAATGATGCGTATGAGTTGCTAAAGCAGTACTTGCATGATGTAGAGGAACGCCTTTCTCCT
>CAZOUH010000280.1:0-1707 GCA_964582935.1 uncultured Paludibacter sp. | reverse complement strand
CCGCAAACACACCGGGCACATTGGTTTCCATCAATGGAGTCGTGATGATTTCCTTATTTTCATTCTTGGCAACCGCACCATTCAACCAAGCTGTGTTGGGAATGTAACCAATGAAGATGAATACACCATCAACTTTAATTTCCTGAGTTTTGCCTGTCGGCAGATGTTCAACTACAACAGATTGAAGTTTTTCCTCGCCTTTAAATTCTCTTAATTCAGACTCTAAAACGATCTCAATCTTCGGGTTGTTTTGCACTGCTTCTATGGCATGCTCGAAAGCCTGGAAATGATCGAACTGATGAACGATGGTTACTTTGGAGGCAAAGGTAGTTAAGGTGATGGCTTCTTCTAAAGCTGAGTTACCACCGCCCACGACTACAACTTCCTTATCAGTAAAAAACTCTCCATCGCAGGTGGCACAGTAAGAGATACCCATGCCTTTGAATTGATCTTCACCCGGAATATCTAAAGAACGGGGTTTTCCGCCCGGAGTAAGAATAACAGTTTTGCCTTGAAATACTTCTCCATTGTGCAGTTCCACTTCTTTGATATCACCCTCTAAGCGCAAATCAACTATCTTAACATTATTCTTGATTTTGCTGCCAAATTGCTTGGCTTGAGCGCGCATGGTGCTTGCCAACATATATCCATTGGTGGTTTGCACGCCGGGATAATTTGCTATTTCGTTGGTCAGTACCATTTGTCCACCCACCGCACCTTCATTCAAAATTAATGTCTTATGCTTGGCACGCGAACTATAGATGCCGGCAGACAGTCCCGCTGCGCCCGCACCTATAATAATCACATCATATAAATTATTTGTCATGTCGAAAATCTTTATACAAAATGTGCATTGATAATGGTTTCAATTTGATCCCTGTCCTGTATGCTGGTGGTGGCATCTACCATTTTTCCATTTTTATAATATACGGTAAAAGGCAAGCCCATAAAACCTTGACACATGGGCGCATTGCGAATAGGCGCAGCTTCAGGCGTATCGAAAGCCATGGAATAAAATTTCACATTGTCCATTTCCTCTTCCATTTCTTCCATGATGTCGTAAACAGGTAAACACATCGGTCCCATGCGACCGCAGCATACCATTACATTCTCATTTTCACTGATTAACTTTTCCAATTCTGCTGCTGTTTCTATTTCATGAACAGCGGTTTGTAGTAATTTCATTTTGCTATTATTTAATTGAATTAATATTTCATTTTCATCAATTGCAAAATTACTGCTACTACTCAAAGCATGCAATAGAAAGGCTTTGCAGTATTTCGTTCAATAAATTATAATGAATGGAAGAAAAAATTATCATTTGATAATTTTGGGTTGCAGGTTGCGGGGTGCGGATTGTATTTTTCAACCCCCGACCCCCTATATAGGGGGCTATTAGAGCGTACAAGTGCAGACCGACCTCGACTGATGAGCCAAAAAACAAGTGAGAAAAGCGTTAAAAAACACCCACTGTTTGAGCCGCAAAGCGGCGAGTTTGGGGGTTTTAGCTTTTTAAACGCTAGTTTTTTTGAGCGAAGCAGGCGGAGTCTTGACTTTTTGGTACTTTTTTGTCAAGAAAAAAGTACAGTAGAAAACGTAGTCTTGATTTTTTGGTACTTTTCATCATGGAAAAGTGCAGAGAAAAATAAGACAATAAGGTTAAATTCAATCATATAACCGACTACTACTAAGCTTGTTTAGTTTGAA
>CAZOUH010000279.1:0-1727 GCA_964582935.1 uncultured Paludibacter sp. | reverse complement strand
CAATTGAAAAAATATCATACTCAATTGGGTTTGTATGAAAAAGCCTTGGCGGGCAAAGCCTCGTTTTACGAAGGAGATGATGAGACTGTCCAAGCCATCCTTCAATCACTGCAGGAAAATGCAATTCAATCTGAAGAGTTTGGCATGTATTGGGCAAAAAACAGAGCCGGCTATTTCTGGAACGAACGTCCGATAGCAGTACACACGCAGATCATGGAGCTATTTGATTTGGCAGGAAGCTATCCTGCTGAGTTAGCAAGTATGAAAATATGGCTGTTGCGCCAAAAGCAAACCCAAAGCTGGGATTCACCCATGGCAAGTTTACATGCCATTCAAGCTTTGATTCAAAGTGGTGTTAATCTTTTGGATGATCCTGTTTTTTATACAATTAAGGCGGGAGAAAAACAGTTTGAGACTGATAAAGTGGTTGCAGGATTAGGCTATGTCAAGACTGATCTTACTGTGGCAAATATCAGCAAAGGCATAGACATTTATTCAACTACAAAAACAGGTAAAAAGGAAGGTAGCTCAATGGCATGGGGTGCCGTTTATTGGCAATACTATCAAGATATGGATCGAGTTGAATCAAGTGGTCATGCGCTGCAAGTCAAAAAACAGTTTTACATACAGCAAATCGTAAATAATACCGAAACTTTAATACCCTTAGATGCGCAAAAGGTAAAAACAGGGGATAAAATCATCAGTAGGATGGTCGTGACCACCGATCGGAATTTAGAATTTGTAGTCTTAAAGGACAAACGTTCGGCAGCCTTAGAACCGGTAAACCAACTATCCGGAAGTGTTTGGAAAGAAAATGTTATTTATTACCGAACCACCAAAGACGCTTCCACGCAGTATTTCTTCAGTTTTTTACCACAAGGGACTTATGTTTTTGAGGACGAATATTATGTGAACGTACCCGGTGAGTTTTCGGGTGGTACAGCTGATATACAATGTCTGTATGCTCCGGAGTTTATTGGAACGAGCACAGGGATAAGAATAGTGAATAATGAATAACGAATAACGAATAATGAAAATCTAGCAACTATTCACTATTCATTATTCACTATTCGTTATTCAAAATCACTCAATTCGTACAAATCTCATCTTGTTGAAAGCTTTTTACTTTTTGCATATCTTTTCAGAAAAAAAGTACCTATCTTTGTGAGGCTTTTTAGTAATTTATCTTGTTTACACAATTAAAAAATCAAATTTATGTCAGACAACAAAATGGAAGAAGTTAAAAAACCCTCATCAGAAAAACTGAAAGCATTGCAATTGGCAATGGACAAAATAGAGAAGGATCATGGTAAAGGGACCATCATGAAGATGGGCGATAGTGTGGTAGAAGAAGTAGCGGTGATTTCGTCCGGCTCATTAGGACTGGATATTGCTTTGGGCGTTGGTGGTTATCCGCGCGGACGTGTGATTGAAATTTTTGGTCCCGAATCATCAGGTAAAACCACCTTAGCCATTCACGCCATAGCGGAAGCACAAAAAGCCGGAGGCATTGCAGCCTTTATTGATGCTGAGCATGCTTTCGACCGCTTTTATGCTGAGAAATTGGGAGTCAACACCGATGAACTGTTGATATCTCAACCTGACAACGGTGAGCAAGCGCTTGAAATTGCAGATCAATTGATTCGTTCTTCCGCAGTTGATATCGTTGTTGTTGACTCTGTGGCTGCTCTTACTCCAAGGGCTGAATTAGAAGGCGATATGGGAGA
>CAZOUH010000278.1:0-1748 GCA_964582935.1 uncultured Paludibacter sp. | reverse complement strand
AAACTGAAAGTGTGATAATGCAGGCTCATTTTTCAACCATGGCTCAACAAAGCAGTCGGTAAGGGTTTTCAAAGAATCCGGATTGATTAATTCTCGGAAATCAAGTTCAGAGGCAGCGGGATTTTCCACGCTGAACAAACGGTCGTATAACCTGACTTCAGCTTTCACTGCATTCTCTGTTGATAACCAGTGTAAAGTTCCTTTTACCTTGCGATTGGCATCGGGCATACCGCTTTTGGTGTTAGGGTCGTACTCACAATAAATCTCAACAATATTGCCTTCCTCATCCTTTTTACAGCCTGTACACATCACGATATAAGCACTTTTCAGGCGAACCTCTTTTCCGGGTGTCATGCGGAAGAATTTTTTGGGAGCATCTTCCATGAAGTCATCTCTTTCGATATATAGCTCGCGCGAAAATTGAATATCTCGCATACCTGCTTGCTCATCTTCAGGATTGTTTTCAGTCTGCAAGGTTTCAATTTTACCTTCAGGATAATTCGTAACAACCAGCTTCACCGGATTGAGCACTGCATTGACGCGGGTAGCTGTTTTATTCAGGGTTTCGCGTGCAGCATGCTCCAATAATCCGAAATCATTGATGCCGTCGTATTTAGTATAGCCAATTTTATCAATAAAATTATGAATAGCTTCCGGCGTATAGCCGCGACGGCGCAAACCTGATAGCGTGGGCATGCGCGGATCATCCCATCCTGATACCAAACCCTCTTCCACCAATTGCAGCATCTTACGCTTGCTCATCACCGTATAGGTCAAATTCAAGCGGTTAAATTCGGTTTGTCGGGGTCGGTAGTCTGTTTCTTGAAATTGGTCGATAAACCAATCGTATAGTGGACGATGCACTTCAAATTCCAAGGTGCAAAGCGAATGGGTTACGCCTTCGAAATAATCCGACTGACCATGGGCGAAATCGTACATAGGATAAGCCTTCCAAGTCCAACCGGTACGATGATGCGGATGATCAGTAATCACGCGATACATAATCGGGTCGCGCATATGCATATTTGAAGATGCCATGTCTATCTTAGCACGCAATACCATCTTTCCTTCAGGAATTTCACCTGTGTTCATTTTGCGGAATAGTTCTAAACTCTCAGCTATAGGGCGGTTGCGGTACGGGCTGTCTGTGCCGGGCACAGTAGGCGTACCTTTTTGTTTGGCTATATCTTGTGCCGATTGTTCATCAATATAAGCATTTCCATCTTGGATGAATTGCTCAGCTAAATCCCATAACTGTTGGAAATAGTCGGAAGCATAATACACGTTTTCCCACCGGTATCCCAACCACTGAATATCTTCCATGATGGAATCAACATATTCCACATCTTCCTTCAGCGGATTGGTATCATCAAAGCGCAGGTTACAAATACCCTTGTATTTTTCAGCTATGCCGAAATCAATACAGATGGCTTTGGCATGCCCGATGTGCAGGTAGCCGTTGGGTTCGGGCGGGAAACGCGTTTGAATGCGACCGTCATTACGACCGTCACGCAAATCCTGCTCAACCATTGCTTCAATGAAATTAAGACTCTTTTTGGGTGCTTCTACACTATCCATATTTTTTAAAAACTAATTATTTCCTTTGATAATGCCGCGATTGGAATTTTGAATGAAGTCGATAATTACATCCCTCTCAGCTGACTCCGGCAGGCTTTCCAGCACTTTTTCAACAGCATTGGTAGTATTGAGTTTCGATTGAAAAATGATTCTATATACATCCTGAATGG
>CAZOUH010000277.1:0-1749 GCA_964582935.1 uncultured Paludibacter sp. | reverse complement strand
CTTTCCTTCAAACACTACCTCCCCTCCTCTTCTTCCTGCCTCCGGACCCATATCAATCAAATAATCTGCTGCACGCATGATGTCTTCGTCATGCTCCACCACAACAACTGTATTACCAATATCTCTCAATCGCAACAGCACCTGTATCAACTGATGCGTATCGCGGGGATGCAGTCCGATACTTGGTTCATCCAAAATATATAATGACCCCACCAAGCTGCTGCCTAAAGAAGTCACCAAATTGATGCGCTGACTTTCTCCGCCGGAGAGGCTGTTCGACAGGCGATTCAAAGTTAGATAGCCCAAACCGACATCCAACAAAAACTGCAAACGATTGTTGATTTCAATCAGCAGTCTTTCTGCAACCGCAGCATCGTGTTTATCTAATTGAATATTATCAAAAAAATCTTTGAGTTTGATCACCGACATCAACACCAACTCATTGATTGGTTTGCCGGATACGCGAATGTAAGATGCTTCTTTTTTCAAGCGACTGCCTCTACAAGTCGGACAGGTGGTTTTACCCCTGTAGCGGGCGAGCATCACCCGATATTGAATTTTATATTGATTGGCTTCCAACATGTTGAAGAAAGCATGGATACCTTCGAAATACTGGTTGCCATTCCACAACACTTGTTTTTGTTCGTCTGTTAATTCGTAATACGGTTTATGCACAGGAAAATTAAACTGAGCAGCCACACGCAACAAATCTTTTTTCCATTCGCCCATCACTTCCCCGCGCCAGCACACCACGGCATCTTCATATACAGAAAGCGATTTATTAGGAACCACCAAATCTTCATCAATGCCGATGACCCTGCCGAAACCTTCACAAACGGGACAAGCTCCAATGGGTGAATTAAAGCTAAAGGTGTGTACAGTGGGTATTTCAAATTCAATCCCATCTGCTTCAAAGCATTTGGAGAAATGTAAAGTCTTCACTTCATCGGTCAAAAAAACTTTCAACACGCAAGCTCCTTTTCCTTCTGCGAATGCGGTCTCCACTGAATCTGTCAGGCGACTGATGCCCTCTTGCGCCACATCAACAGTCAATCGGTCGATAATTAGATATATCTTTTCGCCGGTGATTACTTCTTGAGCAAGCAATTCCTGAATGGTAAGGGTATCGCCATTGATTTGCACCCTGCTGAAACCTTTTTTCAACAAGATATCCAATGCTTCGCGCAAGGATTGTTCTCCTACATTCACTTCGGTCAATATCATCAATCGCGTACCTTCAGGAAACTGCATGGCAGCGTCCACTACATCTTGCGCCTCGTGTTTTTTCACCAAATCACCCGAAACGGGAGAATAGGTTTTACCAATCCTTGCATACAATAATTTGATGTATTCGTAAATTTCGGTGGAAGTCCCAACCGTAGAGCGCGGATTGCGGGTATTTACCTTTTGCTCAATGGCGATGGCAGGAGGAATGCCTTTGATATAATCGACTTCCGGCTTGCTCATGCGTCCCAAAAACTGACGAGCATAAGCTGAGAGACTTTCCACATAACGGCGTTGTCCCTCAGCATACAAAGTGTCAAAAACCAAGGAAGTCTTTCCCGAACCGGACAAGCCCGTCACCACCACCAATTTATCGCGCGGTATCGCAACATCAATGTTTTTCAGGTTGTGAACGCGCGCTCCTTTAACATATATATAGTTTGAATTATTCTGAACAGACATAAGCAGATTTCAATTTTGAAGAACCTGCAAAGATAAGGGAATAATTATTAATGGTCAATAGTT
>CAZOUH010000276.1:0-1752 GCA_964582935.1 uncultured Paludibacter sp. | reverse complement strand
TGCGCAGCTTGTAAATTTTGAAGATTATGCTCCCCGAAAATTTGCAAAGCTTTCAATCCCGCTTTGGTTTTCAAATAAGTAATGCCGTCCACAATCTCATAAGCAGGCGTATTATAAGGCAATGGTACCAAATCCTGCCTTAAAGTAGCAGCAATCTTTTCCAATTCCTGATCGCCGGAAAAATAAATTAAACGTCCTTCAGGTTCAATGATTTTCACAAATTTGCTGAATTGCTCCACATAATTTTCAAAAGTAGGAAACACATTGATATGATCCCAAGCGATACCGGTGAGGATGGCGATATGCGGTTTGTACAAATGAAACTTAGGACGTAAATCTATGGGTGAGGTCAGGTATTCATCCCCTTCAAAGACCGCAATACGCGTATTGGCAGAGAGTTTTACCATATTATCGAAGCCTTCGATTTGTGCGCCAACCATATAGTCAACCTCAATATTTAGCTTGTTCAGCACATATAAAATCATGGCAGTGGTAGAAGTTTTACCATGACTGCCACCGACTACAATACGAATTTTATCTTTGGTTTGTTCGTATAGATATTCCGGAAAAGAATAAATTTTCAGCTTCAATGCTTTAGCGCGCAGCAGCTCAGGATTATCAGCTTTTGCGTGCATGCCCAAGATAACAGCCTCCAATCCCTCATGAATTTTTTCAGGAAACCAACCCATCTTTTCGGGCAATAAACCATGAGCTTTCAACCTGCTGTATGAAGGTTCAAAGATTTCATCATCAGAGCCGGTTACGCGATAATCTTCCTTCAGACTGATAGCAATCGCCAGATTATGCATGGCTGCCCCACCAATGGCTATGAAATGAACATGCTGCATGTGAATTTGTCGGGATATAGTTTTTACTTAATTTTGTAAGCTGATTATTGAAGAAACAAAAGTAATAAAAAAATGACAATAAAAGAGATATACACCATAGATGCCGGATATTTTAATGCCGATGGCGGTGCCTGTTTTGGCGTGGTTCCGAAAAGAGCGTGGAGCAAACGTTATCCTTGCGATGCAGATAATTTTTGCAAACTGACCATGCGTTCAATGCTTATCAAAACAGCAAACCGGAATATTATCATTGATACAGGAGCTGGTCATAAGCAAAAGGATTATTTTAAATATTATGGTATCAAGGATATCATTGACTTTGAAGAAGTTTTAGCAAAATACGAATTGACTTGTCATGATATCACGGATGTGATTCTTACGCATTTGCATTTTGATCATTGCGGCGATTGTACTTATTATGATGCAGATAAGCAGCTGCAATTGACTTTCCCCCATGCTACTTATTGGGTAGGAAAGCCCCAATGGGAGAACTTTTTAAATCCCAATGTCAGGGAAGCCGATTCTTATTTTCCGGAGAATATGATGCCGGTCTATGAAGCCGGTCGTTTGAAATTGGTTACGGACGAAACCGATATTTGCGAAGGCGTAAGTGTCAAGTTATTTGATGGACACACGCCCGGGCAGTTGGTCGTTTACATACATTACCCCAACCGGACTTTTGTATTTGTTGGTGATGTTATTCCCACCACAGCCAACGTTCCCTTAGCTTGGGTTTCAGCCTACGACACCTATCCCATCGCAGCTATGGAAGCCAAGCAAGCCTTGATGGATGAAGCCATCGCCAAAAATCAAGTCTTGGTGTTGGTGCATGATTCCTATCACGAATGCTGCACAGTTGCAGCAAACAGAGGGAAATATAAAGTTGTGCAGCAGGGAGAGTTGC
>CAZOUH010000275.1:0-1758 GCA_964582935.1 uncultured Paludibacter sp. | reverse complement strand
TCCATTCCCCCAATAATATCATATATACTATTGAAATGATGACGATTCAGGTAGTCTTCGATACCTTCTAAAATTGTCATGGTGACAGCAGGATCGATGAAGTTGGCAGTCCCGATTTGTACTGCAGAAGCACCGGCTAAGAAGAATTCAATGGCATCGCGGGCATTCATGATGCCACCCATACCCACAACCGGTATTTTTACCTCCTGAGCTACTTGCCACACCATGCGTAAAGCAATGGGTTTAACAGCAGGTCCGGATAAACCGCCGGTAATAGTCGAAAGCATGGGTTTTCTACTTTCGGCATCTATTGCCATACCCAACAAAGTATTGATAAGAGAAATTGAGTCGGCACCCTCATCTTCCACCACCCGGGCAATCTCGGTAATGGAGGTAACATTGGGTGAAAGTTTGACCATTAATTCTTTGGAATATACCTTGCGAACTTCCCGAACTACGGTTGCAGCTGCCGGACAAGATACGCCGAAAGCCATACCACCTTCTTTGACATTCGGACAAGAAATATTGAGTTCAATTCCCGGAATTTTATCCAATTCATTGATTTTTTCTGCGACTTCTATGTACTCTTCAACGGTAGAACCATTAACATTCACAAAAATATCTGTATTCACATTTTTAATCTCCGGATAGATATGCTCAACGAAGTGATCAACTCCTCTATTTTGCAGTCCCACAGCGTTTAACATGCCTGAAGGAGTTTCTGCCATGCGTGGATATGGGTTTCCTTCTCGATTGCGAAGTGTTATCCCTTTCACAACAATGCCCCCTATTCGAGAGATGTCAAAGAAGTCTGAATACTCCGTACCATACCCAAAGGTACCCGATGCCGTCATGATCGGATTTTTCAATTGTAATTTGCCTAATTTTACTTTTAAATCTGCCATTTCAATTTTGTAATATTAAAAACAGGACCCTCAGTGCATACACATAAATTGCCATCGACTGTATCGGTTACGCAACACAGACAAGTTCCGAATCCGCAAGCCATCATATTCTCCAAAGAGACCTCACAAGCGATATTATTTTTGTGAGCGTAGGATGCCACTGCTTGCATCATGGGAGTTGGACCACAGGTATAAATCATATCAAATTGCTCCTTTTGTAACAAGGAATGTTGGGTGACATAACCTTTTTCACCCATAGAACCATCTTCGGTAGTGGTATAAACTTCGCCATATCGCTTAAACTCGTCTAATTGCACCATATTAGCCTCCGACCTGCCTCCAAGTAGAAACTTACACTGATACCCAAGATCGTTCAAATACGCGCCTAAAAACAGCATGGGAGCAAATCCTACCCCTCCTCCTACTAACAGTAAGCGGGCATTTTTATTTTCAGGGATGGAAAAGCTATTGCCAAGCGGTAAAATTAAGTTTAAAGTATCACCTGCTTGCAATTCCGACAATTTGCGCGTGCCATCGCCTACAATCTGTATCAATAGCCAGAGTTCATTGCGCTCTTTATCGTAAAAATTCACGGAAATTGGTCGCCGGAGAAAAGTATGGGGGGAATTTTCAACTTTAATTTCCACAAACTGACCTGGCAGCATAGCGGGGAGTTTGTCATGAGATGTGAGTTTCAACACATAATACTGCTCGTTGATATGCTCTATCTCTCTGACAATCAAATCTAATATGAATTTCTTCATTATCAATCAAATAATTTGTTAGGATGAGTAATTCGGATAATTGACTATCAAACTTGAATTACCCTACAAAAATACAACAATTATTTTGA
>CAZOUH010000274.1:0-1762 GCA_964582935.1 uncultured Paludibacter sp. | reverse complement strand
GAAAAAATCCCTGCTTAGCATAATATAAGCAGGGATTTTTTATTGAATGGATTTTGAAAATTGTGCTTAATACGCAGCAATTTTTATTTCCTTAAAGAAATCATTGCCTTTGTCATCTACCAATATAAAGGCAGGGAAATTTTCCACCTCTATCTTCCAGATTGCTTCCATGCCCAATTCGGGATAATCTAAACATTCTACCTTTTTGATGTTTTGCTCGGCTAAGATAGCAGCCGGACCACCAATAGAACCCAAATAGAAACCACCATACTTTTGACAAGATTCGGTGACTTGGTCGCTGCGATTTCCTTTGGCAATCATCACCATGCTGCCTCCATGCGACTGGAACAATCCAACGTAGGAATCCATGCGCCCTGCGGTAGTGGGACCGAAAGAGCCAGAAGGCATACCTTCCGGAGTTTTAGCCGGACCGGCATAGTAAATAGGATGGTCTTTTACGTATTGCGGCAATTCTTTGCCGGCATCCAACAATTCTTTCAATTTGGCATGCGCAATATCGCGCCCCACGATGATGGTGCCGTTAAGCGACAATCTTGTGGCAACCGGATATTGAGATAAAGTAGCTAATATCTCAGACATTGGACGATTCAAGTCGATTTGAACAGCATCCCCTTCTCCGCTTTGGCGGTATTCTTCAGGAATATACCTGCCCGGATTATCTTCCAACTTTTCTACCCAAATACCATCTTTATTGATTTTAGCTTTGATATTGCGGTCGGCTGAACAAGAAACTGCCATGCCCACAAACACAGAAGCACCGTGGCGAGACAGGCGTACCACACGCACATCATGCGCATAATACTTTCCACCGAATTGCGCACCCATACCAAATTTTTGCGTAGCTTTCAATATCTTTTCTTCCATTTCCACATCGCGGAAAGCGCGACCTAACTCATTGCCTGTAGTAGGCAAATCATCATAATACTTAGTAGATGCCAATTTGACAGTCTTCATGCATGCATCCGCAGAAGTACCACCAATAACGAATGCTAAATGGTAAGGCGGACAAGCAGCCGTACCCAAAGTCTGCATTTTTTCAGTCAGGAATTTCTCCAAAGAATCAGGATTTAGAATGGCTTTGGTCTCTTGGAACAAATAAGATTTATTGGCAGAACCGCCCCCTTTAGCGATAAACAAAAACTCATATTCATTGCCTGCACTTGCCATCAAATCAATTTGAGCCGGCAAGTTGGTTTTGGTATTCACCTCATCATACATATTCAAAGCAGCATTTTGCGAATAGCGCAAATTTTCTTGCGCATAAGTCTGGTAAATTCCTTTAGACAGAGCCTCATCATCAGATCCATCCGTGTAAACCAAATTTCCTTTTTTCGCATAAACAGTTGCGGTACCGGTATCTTGACAGAAAGGTAACACACCTTTAGCTGCAATTTCAGCATTACGCAGCATGGTAATAGCCACATATTTATCATTCTCACTGGCTTCAGGATCAGCTAAAATTTTCGCAACCTGTTGTTGATGTTCGGGTCGCAATAAGAAATTACAATCCCGCATAGCGGTCTTAGCCAATAAAGTCAAGCCCTCCGGCTCCACCTTCAACACTTCCTTGCCTTCAAACTCAGTCGTACTCACATAGTCCTTAGTCAGCAAATAATACTCAGTTTTGTCTTTCCCCATTGCAAATGGATCTTGATACTTAAATTCCATGATGATAATTTACTTTGATGTTTATTGGGTGCGAATTTACGAAAATATTTTGGGAAATGGGTGGTGGATAGTT
>CAZOUH010000273.1:0-1763 GCA_964582935.1 uncultured Paludibacter sp. | reverse complement strand
ATGATAGATGAATAAATCCATGATTCCTATTACGCCCGGACTCTTAGCATTAATCAGTGGTGAAAGTCAACTGCCCATGCCCTTTACGCATGAAATTTTTCTGCTTGAAATTGTAGTTGCAGGTACTACTTTCTGCGAGCAAATTAAAGAAATCGAGCCTCAGATAGTTCCGGAAAAGGTGCTCACCATGCAGCGCGAGCCTCACAATCAACATGACACATTTGCCATTGCTATTTATTGTGATGATGTCAAAATTGGATATGTTCCTGCTGATATGAATTTGGTTTGTTCGCGCTTGATGGACGCCGGTAAACATTTCTTCTGCAGAGTCGAAAACAAAGCATGGAAGCATGAATGGCTGAAGATAAGGGCGAATGTGTATATGGTGGAGTAAAGTATGATAACAAGCACCATATTTATAAGTAATTTGATTTAATATTTTCCCAAATCAGAATTATTTTTTATTTTTGTAAACTGAACATTGAAAATAATCCAATGAATAGTTCTCGAAATAATGATTTGATATTGTCTGTTTATAGCGATACACGCAGTGTATTTTTGCTGAAGGATATTGCTATGCTTATTGGAGAAAGTGATTTCAAGAAGTTAAATGAGCGTTTAAATTACTATGTGCGTAAGGGAAAATTGCTCCGTCCAAGAAAAGGTGTTTATGTTAAGCCAGGTTATAATCCCGAAGAGTTAGCTTGTACACTTTATACTCCGTCCTATATTTCATTAGAATATGTATTGCAAAAAGCTGGTGTTGTTTTCCAGTATGATGAACGGATAACTGCAGTTAGTTATTTGAGTCGTAGTGTCAATATAGAAGATTATACCTATTCATATCGAAAAATAAAAGGAGAAATTTTTATCGTTACGCAAGGCATAAATCAAATCGGCAATGTAAATATTGCCGCACCCGAACGTGCCTTTTTGGACATGCTGTATTTAAATGCAACTTACTATTTTGACAACCTAAACCCCCTTGATAAAAATTTAATCACTAAACTTTTGCCTATTTACAATTCAAAAACACTTACGGCAAGAGTTGAAAAACTATTTGGAAATGATTAATATCAACAAACACAAATTTTTTCTAACACAGATACTCAAAGACGTCTATTCTGATATCGAGTTAGCAAATTACCTTGGTTTCAAAGGTGGAACGGCATTGATGTTTTTTTATGATTTACCTCGCTTTTCGGTAGATTTGGACTTTAATTTACTTGACTTGACAAAAGAAAAAATTGTGTATGAAAAGCTGCGAAAAATCCTGTTGAAATATGGTAAAATATTCGATGAAGCAATCAAGTTCTATGGTCCAATTATCGTATTAGATTATGGTGTGGGTGAACGGAAATTGAAAATAGAAATATCCAATCGGCAGTACAATAACCACTACGAAAGGAAAAACCTATTAGGTATCAATATGCAGGTGATGGTTGCTTCAGATATGTTTGCTCATAAACTCTGTGCTTTACTCGATCGTGGGGAATTAACGAATCGTGACATCTTTGATAGTTGGTTCTTCATGCAGAAACAAACGCCATTAAACAAAGAGATTGTTGAAGCCCGCATGGAAATGCCATTAGCTGATTACATACAAAAATGCATAGTACATCTTGAAAACAAAAGTGACCGAGGAATTCTAAATGGATTAGGAGAGTTAATGGATGAGGATATGAAAAAATTCGTTCGTACAAAACTACGGACAGAAACTATATCATTGCTTAGGTTTTATAAGGAATTTCCGATTATTGTAT
>CAZOUH010000272.1:0-1776 GCA_964582935.1 uncultured Paludibacter sp. | reverse complement strand
TTTTCTGAAAATACGGTAGGTTTGTTGAATCAAATCACCATTATTTTCACCCGCAGGGCTGTAAATATAGAAACACTGTCTGTCTCTCCATCAGCCATCAAAGGCATTCACAAGTTTACCATCACGGTGATTGCTACCCAAAGTGTGGTAGAAAAAATCGTAAAACAAATCGACAAACGTGTGGATATTTTAAAATCTTATTATAATACAGATGAAGATTTGATTCATCAGGAAATTGCATTGTATAAGATAGCCACAGAAAAACTGATGGAAATGGGTTCAATAGAATCTCTAATTCGCCGGCATAATATCAAAATATTGGATATGAATGATACCTTTGTGGTATTTTTGAAATCGGGTCATTATGCAGAAACGCAACAGCTCTTTGAAGAATTGAGCAATTCAACCGGTGTGTTGCAATTTATACGCTCGGGTAGAATCGCGATTACCAAATCTAAGGTAGAACGTTTGAGCGATATGTTGGAAACAATCAAGAAAATTGAAGCTAACCAAATCGTAGATTAAGCTTTATTTTGTACAGAAATATTAATTCAGTTAAACATCAAATTATATAAAAACAATGGCAAATTATTTTAATTCACTTCCTCATCGCCTGAAAGTTCAAGAATTGGGAAAATGTGATTTTATGGACAGCAGCGAATTTGCTGATGGCGTTAAAAAATTAGTCGGTAAACAAATAGTCATACTTGGATGCGGTGCTCAAGGACTGAATCAGGGTTTGAATATGCGCGACAGCGGTTTGAAGGTTGCTTATGCATTGCGCCAAAGTGCCATAGATGAAAAGCGTGCTTCCTATCAAAATGCAGTCAATAACAATTTTGAAGTTGACACCATAGAGAATTTAGTCCCGAAAGGTGATTTGATTCTTAATCTGACACCCGACAAACAGCACAGTCCTGTGGTTGATCAGATCATGCCTTTGATGAAAAAAGGTGCTTGCTTAGCCTATTCTCACGGATTTAATATAGTCGAAGAAGGTAAGCAAATTCGGGATGACATCACCGTGATTATGGTGGCTCCAAAATCTCCGGGTTCTGAAGTACGTGCAGAATACCTTCGTGGTTTTGGCGTACCTACCTTGATAGCAGTGCATAGGGACAATGACCCCAAAGGTGAGGGCATGGACATAGCAAAAGCCTATTGTGTCGCTACGGGCGGACATAAAGCCGGGGTACTCCATTCGTCCTTTGTGGCAGAGGTAAAATCTGACCTCATGGGCGAACAAACCATCCTTTGTGGCGTGTTGCAAACAGCTTCTTTGTTGAGTTTTGACAAAATGACTGAAAAGGGTGTTGATAAAGGATATGCATCCAAATTGGTACAATATGGCTGGGAGGTAATTACAGAAGCCTTGAAGATTGGTGGCATTACCAACATGATGGACAGGCTCTCTAATCCCGCTAAAATAAAAGCTTTTCAATTGGCAGATGAACTGAAAACCATCATGACTCCGCTTTTCAAAAAGCACATGGATGATATTCTTTCCGGAGAATTTTCACGTGTCATGATGGAAGACTGGGTAAATGATGACAAAAATTTATTGACCTGGCGTGCAGCTACTGCTGAAACTGCTTTTGAGAAAACTCCCGCCGGAGAAATGGAAATTGCTGAACAGGAGTACTTTGACCATGCAGTGTTGATGGTTGCTTTCGTGAAAGCCGGTGTTGAATTAGCTTATGAAGTCATGGTTTCGGCAGGCATCAAACCCGAATCAGCTTATTATGAATCCTTGCATGAAACACCACTGATTGCCAA
>CAZOUH010000271.1:0-1788 GCA_964582935.1 uncultured Paludibacter sp. | reverse complement strand
CAATTGTTCCCTCCTTTTCATTTTTTTTATTATTTTTGTCGAACCATCTGCAAAGATATATTTTAGCAATTACAAATAAAAACAATATGATTAACGCTCAAGACATTAAAAACGGAACTTGTTTTCGTTTGGACGGAAAAATTTATGTAGTCATCGAATTTCTGCACGTAAAACCCGGTAAGGGCAATACTTTTATGCGCACCAAAATCAAGGATGTAATTAGTGGTGCTGTATTGGAGCGCCGGTTTAACATCGGAGAAAAATTAGAGAGTGTACGCGTTGAACGTCGTCAGTATCAATACCTGTATCAAGAAGGAGAAGATTATATCTTCATGAATCAAGATACTTTCGATCAACACCCGATTGCCCATGATTTGATTAACGGTGTGGATTTTCTATTGGAGGGGATGAGTGTTGAAGTTGTATCTGATGCTTCAACCGACACTGTTCTTTACGCTGATATGCCGGTAAAGGTACAAATGAATGTGACCTATACCGAACCCGGTTTGAGAGGCGATACTGCCACCAATGCTTTGAAACCCGCAACCGTTGAATCAGGTGCTACCGTCCGTGTTCCACTCTTTATCAATGAAGGAGAAACCATAGAAATTGACACCAGAGATGGTTCGTATGTGGGTCGCGTAAAAGCTTAGCATGAAACGTTTGATACAAAGTTTCAGTAATGCTTTCCGGGGAATCACCATAGTATTCAGCACCGAAAAAAACATGCATATCCATCTGATTGTTGCTGCCTTGGTGGTAATTTTCGGATGGGTTTTGCATCTCAGTACGACTGAATGGTTGCTCTGTTTACTATGCTTCGGCTTGGTTATCACAGCTGAAATGATGAATACAGCCATTGAAAATACAGTGGATTTAAGCTCTCCTCAAAAAAACAAATTAGCAGGGAAAGCCAAAGATATAGCTGCCGGAGCTGTCTTGGTATCTGCGATTATTGCAGCTTGCATCGGACTGATTATTTTCATTCCTAAAATATGGAATTGCATCCAAAGCCTCATGACTTTATAATATTGATTATCTGTAAACTATCTGTCACCATGTATTAACAAAGCACCTGAACAACCGTCCAATCTGTTTTTTATGAAAAATTTGTTTACACACTTGTTGGATTTACTCTATCCTAATTTATGCATTATCTGCAATGAAAGCCTTGTTCGCGGTGAAGAACTGATCTGTTTTCACTGTCTCCATCAAATGCCCAAAACCAATTATCATTTGGAGCAAGACAATACCGTCGAAAAGAGATTTTGGGGAAAAGTGCCAATTTATCGTGCCACTTCTTATTTTCATTTTTACAAAGGCTCTCCTTTTCAACAGTTATTGCACGAGTTGAAATACCGAGGCAATAAAGAAGTCGGTCGTGTTATCGGTCAATTTGCAGGAATTGATTTGCTCCATGCTGCTGATTTTTCTTCCATAGATGTCATAGTTCCCGTTCCTCTTCATCCCAAAAAATACCGAAAAAGAGGTTATAACCAGAGCGAATGGATTGCACGTGGGTTGTCAGAAGCACTGAACAAGCCGATTGACAGCACTCATTTAGTCAGAATAAAAGAAAATACGACCCAAACCAAAAAATCAGTCTTTGAAAGATATCAAAATACACAAGGCATTTTTATGTTAAATGATACAAGTGTTTTTGAACACAAACACGTGCTGTTGGTAGATGACGTATTGACAACCGGTTCAACTTTAGAAGCTTGCATGATAGCCTTGATGGAAACCGATTATATCAAAATCAGCGTGTTTACTTTGGCAGTGGCTTGA
>CAZOUH010000270.1:0-1788 GCA_964582935.1 uncultured Paludibacter sp. | reverse complement strand
CAACCAAATAAACCGAAGTGCCTCTCTTTTCTGCTTCTTTATTGATGATGCTTTTGGGAGAGATATAATGTGTCACATCCGCTATATGAACACCCACTTCCCACAAACCATTGTTGAGTTTGCGTATGGAGAGGGCATCATCCAAATCCTTGGCATCATGGGGGTCTATGCTGAAAGTCGGCGCATCCCGCATATCCAATCTCTTGGCAATTTCAGCCGGACTGATGTCTGCATCAATAGCTTGTGCTGCTGCTTCAACATTTTTTGGATATTTATAAGGCAAGCCAAACTCCGCTAAAATGGCATGCATCTCTGCATTGTTGTCGCCTTTATCGCCCAAAACATCGATAATCTCACCAACCGGACTTTTCAGGTTAGGCTCGAACTCCATCAATTTAACGATTACTTTCTGACCATTTTTGGCGCCCTTTAGTTTATCTTTAGGGATGAATATATCAGAGGTATGCACGTGATTATCACAGACTACAAAAGCATAATTGGCAGATAATTCCAATACGCCCACAAAGCTTTCTTTGGCTCTTTTGGTGATTTCAACCACTTCTCCTTCGGGCATATTTCCTTTTTTCCGGGCATATAAAAACACCTTAACTTTATCATGCAACTGAGCATGATTGGTTTTTCGCTCCGGAATAAACACTACTTCGCCACCATCATCGGGTATTAGATAAGTTTTTACCTTTTGCCTGTCAATTGTACCCGTAATATAACCGGTACGTGCAGGCTGTCTGTCTCTATTTTTGTACTTTTGTTTCTTGGACATAACAAGCTCAATAAATTTTCGGTAACAAATGTACAACAATTTAAAAGAGAATTGGTTATTTCTACAATAAAATTGTAAATTTGCTTGGTTTAAATTGATTCTTAATACGCTTGTCTTGATGAAGAAAAAAATTGCATTTATCATCAATCCTGTATCCGGAAATAATCCGAAAAAGGATTTTCCGAAAATAATCACAGAGCATCTGGATGACTCCATTTTTGATGCAGAAACGGTATTTACTGAGTATCGTTTTCATGGGCGTACACTGACTGAGCAGTTTGTGAAAGCCGGTTATTACGCTGTGGTTGCGGTAGGTGGAGACGGGACAGTCAATGAGGTGGCACGTTCCCTGCGCCATACCCATACTGCTTTGGGCATCATTCCTGCCGGTTCGGGCAACGGATTGGCACGCCATCTTAAAATCCCCATGAATGTAAAAAAGGCAGTCGAACACTTG
This sequence comes from uncultured Paludibacter sp., assembly GCA_964582935.1. GTDB lineage: Bacteria > Bacteroidota > Bacteroidia > Bacteroidales > Paludibacteraceae > Paludibacter. The sequence continues at coordinate 550 of CAZOUH010000270.1, read as the reverse complement.
AATCATGCTGAACCCATCCTGATGGATTATGGATTGGTGAATGAGCAACCCTTCTTTTGTACTTGCGGAACAGGCTTCGATGCCTATGTAAGTACTGAATTTGCAAAAGGACAACACCGCGGCATCCGCACTTATTTAGAGAAAGTGATTAAGGGTTATTTTAATTATAAGTCCCAGCAGTACCATCTTCAGGGAGATGGGATTAATCTGAAAACCAAAGCGTTTATCCTAACCTTTGCCAATGCTTCGCAATGGGGTAACAATGCCTATATCGCTCCGCAAGCCAGTATTCAAGATGGAAAAATGGACATCTCCATTCTCAGTAATCTCCCAATGATTTCTATCCCTTCACTTGCTATTCAACTGTTTACCAAAACCATCGACAAAGATTTTCTCATGACAACCCTGCGTACCCAATCGGTGAATTTGTATCGCGACACGCACGGACCTTTTCACTACGACGGCGAACCTTATGAAGAAGGAAAAGAGATCACCATTAAAATGATACCGGATGGTCTGAAAGTCTTAGTTAAAAAAAGATTTTAAACCC
>CAZOUH010000269.1:0-1815 GCA_964582935.1 uncultured Paludibacter sp. | reverse complement strand
TCATACATAAAGAATCTCCTGTCGTTTTACCCCGTGTAAAATTATGGGAGATTTTTCTTATTCACAAAGTTTCCCATATACCTTTCCAGGAGGGTAAGATAGAGCCCAGCTGATTTTATCACTATTTATAATTAAAAATAAGAGTTTCATAAAGTCCCCCTTGGGGGATTTAGGGGGCTAAATAATTTACTATGCTCACACTCAAATACATCAACGACAACACTGCCGAAGTTATTTCAAGTTTGGCAAAAAGAAATTTCAATGCTGAAGAGATCATCACCCAGGTGATGGACTTGGATCAGCAACGTAAACAAACACAAGTTGCTGCCGACAATGCTTTGTCACAATCCAATACTTTGTCAAAAGAAATAGGTGTACTTTTTAAACAAGGTAAAGTTGCGGAAGCTAATGCTGCCAAAGAACAGACCACTGCTTTAAAAGAGTCGATTAAAGAGCTGACCGACAAACAATCAGCTATAGAGTTGCAGTTGAATGAATTGTTGGTGCTGATACCCAATTTGCCACATGAAACTGTGCCAGCAGGAACAGGAGCAGCAGATAATGTAGTGGAGCGTTCCGGTGGTCAAATGCCGCAATTGCCGGAAGGAGCTTTGCCACATTGGGACTTAGCCAAAAAGTATGATTTAATTGATTTTGAAGCTGGCGTGAAACTGACAGGTGCCGGTTTTCCGGTCTATAAAGGCAAGGGTGCCCGTTTGCAGCGCGCTTTAATCAATTTCTTTTTGGATAATGCCCGAGAAGCCGGTTATTTAGAAGTGCAACCCCCCTTGATGGTAAATGAAGATTCGGGTTTTGGTACCGGTCAACTGCCTGATAAAGAAGGACAGATGTATCATATCACTGTGGATAATCTGTATATGATTCCGACAGCCGAAGTGCCTGTGACCAATCTTTATAGGGATGTCATTCTGAATGAAGAAGATTTACCCATTAAAAATACAGCCTATTCAGCTTGCTTCCGCAGAGAAGCCGGTTCTTACGGAAAAGATGTGCGTGGCTTGAATCGTCTGCATCAATTTGATAAAGTGGAGATTGTACAAATTCAACATCCGGATAAATCTTACGAGACTTTAACAGAGATGGTAAATTATGTGCAGACCTTAGTTGAAAAATTAGAATTACCCTGGCGCATCCTGCGTTTATGTGGTGGCGATATGAGTTTCACTTCTGCATTGACTTTCGATTTTGAAGTCTGGTCGGCAGCCCAAGAACGTTGGTTGGAGGTCAGCTCCGTCTCCAATTTCGAAAGCTATCAAGCCAATCGTTTGAAGTGTCGTTTCAGAGGAGCAGACAAGAAAACCCAGCTCTGTCATACCTTAAATGGCAGTGCTTTAGCCTTACCGCGCATTGTTGCAGCCCTGTTAGAAAACAACCAAACAACGGATGGTATACGCATTCCTAAAGCTTTGGTACCTTATACGGGGTTTGAGGTGATTTGAGGGTAAGACTCTGATTGCTTGCGGCCTCCTGTAAGCATCGCTAATGTCATCTCTGTTCTTTTGAATATCAATTCCTGATTTGCAAAAGAGAATGTCTGAACCCTTAATAATTTATTGTTTAATAAAGCATCTTTTCCAATTTCTCTTTCCACTTCCTCCAGTCCGGCATTTCAGTTTGAAGCAATTCATAAAAAGCTTTTGTGTGATTTTTATGTAGCAAATGGCACATCTCGTGGGTGATGCTGATGTATATTGGGTTGCGTTGTTACCCTGTTCATCCTTAGGTGCATAATCACAGGTTCATCGGGATTACCGATACCATACAAACAAGAAACAGAAGAAACGACAATCACAT
>CAZOUH010000268.1:0-1818 GCA_964582935.1 uncultured Paludibacter sp. | reverse complement strand
AAAAATACATTCACGAGAACCAGCATAAATTGGCAGCATTAATAGCTAACAAAGACAAAAGATGGAGGACTGATTTTATCTTTCACAGTATTCTTTCTGCAGCGGGAATCCCTTCTGCAATCATTCAATCCGATTTGAATATCTTTTCAATTCAAGAATAAGCTGTTGAAAGTCACCCCCTCTTTATCAAATTCATAAATTCTTCTCGGGTGGTAGCAGATTGGAAAACGCCGGTAAAATCAGAGGTAGTGGTGATGGAATGTTGCTTTTGCACCCCCCTCATTTGCATGCAAAGATGCTGCGCTTCTAACACAACCATAACGCCAAGTGGATTTAGTGTTTTTTGGATGCTTTCTTTGATCTGCGTAGTCATGCGTTCCTGTACCTGAAGTCGCCGCGCAAACACATCAACCACACGGGCTATTTTACTCAACCCCGTAATATGATGATTGGGAATGTATGCAACATGTGCCTTACCAAAAAAAGGTATCATATGATGCTCGCAAAGAGAATAGAAATGGATGTCTTTGACAATCACCATTTGCCGGTAGTCTTCTGTAAACTTTGCCGACATCAATATCTTCTCCGGATCTTGCTCGTAGCCTTTCAATAAAAACTGCATAGCCTTCGCCACTCGTTCCGGCGTTTTCAGCAAGCCTTCCCGAGAGACATCTTCACCCATCAATTTGAGAATTTCTTTGTAATGTCCGGCTATCTGAGCAGTTTTCTCCGGCTCAAAAATGATGGGTTGGTATTGATCGATTGAATCCATATTTATTATTTTTCTGTAACGGTGATGCGGTCTCTGACCGTATATGTTTCTTTTCGTAAGGAAGGGAATGTCCCTAACAATTCATCCATAAATGTTCGAGCAGCTTCCTGGGTGTAAAAATCACCCATTCTGACTTTCCAAAAAGGAGAACTGTAAGTAACATACACCTTGTGGTCAGGAAAGACTTGACTCAGTCTTTGCTCCAATTTAAATGCCTCATCTTTGGCAGTGCGATGTGCATTGCTGGAAAACACCTGCACCCTGTACCCTTGAACTTCAGTGTTAAGTGTAGTGCTATTCTCTATAACTATTTTTTCTATCCTGGCATCTTGATAGAAGTGAACAGTGCCTTCCGAAAGATGATTTCTCTTTGAAATTTTTTCGAAGGCATTTTTTTGAACATCCCGTCCAATACTATCATTTACAAGATCTTGTGCAGAAACTGCAATGGAGTATAAAAACACCAAAGCAAGAAGAAAGTATTGTTGCATACATCAGTCTTTAATTTTCTAAATTGCCTTATGAGAACCTGACCGATAAAAATCGTCCTGCTTCTTTCATATGACAAGCATATAGAAAAACTTTGAGCGCAAAGTTACATGATAATTTTCAAACAACATAGTTTTATTCAAATAGATTGATAAGGCTGTCTCAAAAGTCAAAATAAAATAATTTTTACTTTCAATTTATAACCCTAAATCCCTAAAGGGACTTTTAGCCTGCAAAACGTGATACCATTATAGCGTTTTACGTCACCAAAAGTCTCCCTTTAGGGAGATTTAGAGGGTAATAAAATAATAGCGATTACGTTTTATCAGTGTGCTGATTCACTTTTGAGACAGCTTCATTAACTTGGACACATATCTTAGCTGTAATTCCAATAGAAGATCCTCTAAAACGAGAATTTTACATAGAAATGTGCTCGCTTGAAAAATGGAGTGTAAGGACTTTCAGAGAATGACAAGTAGTATTGGTAAAATTTATCTATTTTTGTTACCTCAAATTACTTATCATCACAACTTATGTTGAAATTTTTTAAAATAAAT
>CAZOUH010000267.1:0-1834 GCA_964582935.1 uncultured Paludibacter sp. | reverse complement strand
ACTTCAATGCAGCAGCTGCCAAAGTAATTTTTAACGGGCTAAACGTACATCCGGGCTATGCAAAAGGTAAAATGATCAATTCTATCCTGATTGCAAATAAGTTTATTGTCATGCTTCCTGAACATGAAACTCCCGCACATACAACGGGTTATGAAGGTTTTTACCATTTGCTTGCCATTGAAGGAGGCATTGAAAAAACCACTTTGACTTATATCATACGTGATCACGATCACGACAAGTTTTTAGATAGAAAAAAATTGATGCAAGATTTAGTGGAAGCCATCAATCAGACTTATGGTGCCGGAACAGCTGAAATTGAATTGAAAGACCAATATTATAATATGCGTGAAAAGGTAGAGCCGGTGATACATATTGTTAACAGAGCTGCTGAAGCGATGAAAGAAGTTGGCATTAGTCCCAACATCAAGCCCATACGGGGCGGCACTGATGGTTCGCAGCTTTCTTTCAAGGGCTTGCCTTGTCCCAATATCTTTGCAGGCGGACATAATTTCCATGGCAGATTTGAATATCTACCTGTACAATCCATGGAAAAAGCCACGCAAGTTATCGTACACATCATTAAAAACTTAGCAAAATAACATAATATGAACTTCACTCCTTTTATCAACATTCACAAGGCATTAGGTGCCAAATTGCACGAATACGCTGGTTATGAAATGCCCATAGAATATTCAGGTATTACCGATGAACATCTGACTGTTAGAAATGCAGTGGGTGTGTTCGATGTCTCCCATATGGGCGAAATCTGGGTAAAAGGTCCGAAAGCATTGGACTTTTTGCAGCGCGTAACCACCAATGACGTAAGCACTGTACCCATAGGCAAGGCGCAATATACCTGTTTGCCCAATGGAAAAGGCGGTATTTTAGATGATATTTTAATATATCATTATGAAGTCGATAAATACCTCTTGGTAGTCAATGCTTCCAACACTGAAAAAGACTGGAAATGGCTGAATGACAATAATCAAGAAGGAGTTGAAATGGACAATGCCACGCCCTGGATGGCGCAATTAGCCATTCAAGGTCCGAAAGCTGCGGAAACGCTGCAAAAACTCACAGACATTAATCTTTCCGACATCCCATACTATCATTTCACCGTTGGTGATTTTGCAGGATGTCAGGAAGTTATTATTTCCAATACAGGCTATACGGGAGCCGGTGGTTTTGAATTATATTTTCATCCTGAATATGCTGAAACCATTTGGCATGCCATCTTTGAAGCCGGTGAGGAGTTCGGTATCAAGCCCATAGGTTTGGGTGCTCGTGACACCCTGCGCTTGGAAAGTGGTTTTTGTTTATACGGAAATGATATTGATGACAGCACCTCCCCCATTGAAGCAGGTTTAGGATGGATTACCAAGTTTGTGGAAGGCAAGGACTTTATCGACAGACCCCTATTTGAAAAGCAGAAAAAAGAAGGAGTTTCGCGCAAACTCATACGCTTTAAAATGACAGAAAGAGGCATTCCTCGTCAAGGCTACAAGATCTTATCCCCCGAAGGAATAAGTATTGGCAATGTTACCTCCGGCACTATTATCCCCGGCACCAAAACCGCCATAGGCATGGGCTATGTAGCAACGGAACATGCAGTTAGCGGTAGTGAAATTGGGATTGAAATACGGGGGAAGAGTGTTGCGGCGAAAGTAAAGTAGAGCTAAGGCATAAGCTTGAACCAAATAGTCTTTAAAACGCTGCGTTCCCCATAAATCAAAAATAAGACTGACAATTGAATATTATATGCGCTTAGAAACCCTCAATATCATCAATTATAAGAATATAGAAGAGGCTTCATTGGAGTTTTCGGATAAGATTA
>CAZOUH010000266.1:0-1837 GCA_964582935.1 uncultured Paludibacter sp. | reverse complement strand
GATGAATGGCAGCTTTTACATTGCCTTTGGTGATGGCTAAATCCTCGTAGTGGTAACCGATTTCGTGACCTAAGGCGGCGATTGCCATCATCACTTCCGGTTGATTACTTTTCGGAACTACCCTGAAATAATAAGTGGATCGAATCCCTAATTCAGTTTCCAATGTTGCTGTTGCCAAGGCATGTTCGGCACGTAAATCCACGTCATGACGGAGTAAAATGAATTTACCAGCATTCTTTATAACTCCCTGACAGTATGCTTCAAAAGTAAAGAAGCGATAGCCTTGTTGGAGTAAGGATTGCAATAAGTTTTTGTATGCTTCGAGGGTAAAGTCTGTCATGGAGAGCTGTGCTTTTTAGTATTTATGTTTCATTCGTTCTTATATTCCTATTTTCCTAACAACCAATCAACTACATTCATTTGTTTCACACCATTTCGACTTCCGGTCTCAAAATCCATGGTAAGAAGCAGCCGTTCATTAAAATCAGGAATCTTCGTAAAAGGTGCAAGTTCCCTGTCGAGCGTTTTCTGCTCTTTGACGGTATATGCCACTTGTATGTATTTTGTGTAACCGTCTTTATCACGAGCAACAAAATCTACTTCCAGATTATCCGCTTTTCCTATCCAAACTTGCATATTCCTTCGATGAAGCTCAAGGAAAACTACATTTTCCAACAAATGTCCCATATCCGACTTTAAATCTTTGCCCAATAAAGCATAACGTAAACCCAAATCTACTAAATAATACTTTTCTAAAGTTGACAAGTGCTGTTTACCTCTGATATCAAAACGGTTTACTTTATAAAAGAGGTAGGATGCAGTCAATGTATCAATATAACGAGAGACCGTTTTATTATCGATTTTTTTACCGTTTGCAGTTAGGACTTTGGCTATGTTTCTTGCTGAAACTGAAGAACCAACACTGTCTATCAGAAAATCAACAACTTCATTATATGAAGTTTCATAATATATTACATGTCTTTTTTGTATATCATTTTCATATATATTCCGGAAAATAGTTTTCAGATACTCGTAAGCTAAATTTTCATCCGATAGTGCTAAACCAACAGCTTCAGGAAAACCACCTGTCCGTATATAATCTGCAAAAGCACGATCTATATTATCCTTCCTATCGGTAAATTCTAAATACTCAGCAAAAGAAAATGGTAATAAATTGATTTCAAATGCTCTTCCTGTAAGTAGCGTAGCCAATTCACTCGATAATAAATAAGCATTTGACCCTGTAACATATAAATCGACATTCGGATTGGTAAATAGGCCTTCCAGTAGTTTTTCAAATTCAGAAACATTCTGTATTTCATCAATAAAGACATAGTTTTTTTCATTTTTACTCAATGAATTATTGATGAAATCGTATATTTCCTTCCAACTTTGTTCGGCAAGAAAACGGAATTCGGGCATGTCCAAATTAATTGAGATTATTGGCACATTCGGATTATCTGTTCGTAACAATTCTTGAAATTGTAGTAGCAAAGTAGATTTCCCCGAGCGTCTTACACCCGTTACAACTTTGATTAAGTTTCTGTCTTTGAGTAACAGAAGCTTGTCAAGATCCGATGTTCTCAGGAGTTTCTGCATATTTTTTATGGTTCCGAAGGCAAAGATACATGAAATTCCTCAAACTTCTATATTTTCAGATGTTTGAGGAATTTACAGTTATTCTCCCTCAACAAATACTACCGAATTTTTATCAAATCCATTGATTATTATAAGATGTTTCTCAAAAAATATTTTCCTGAATTCACTTAAACTTATATTGATACTCCGGGTTTTCTCTCATGATTGTAACACTTTCCGGATAATTTTCGATAAACCA
>CAZOUH010000265.1:0-1838 GCA_964582935.1 uncultured Paludibacter sp. | reverse complement strand
CAAAGAACATGATGAGGTGTAGAATAAACGAAAAATCTATATCTCATTCAAGATTTCCAAACTAACTTAAATAGTTCGTAGATAATTGCTTACATTTTTCTCGATACGAGCGGTTATATGGTCGGTGTCAGCGCGTTCAAATGTTTCTCCGATAATATTTTCGTAAAGCTCGATGTATCTGTTGCTGATGCCGACTACTATCTCATCGGTCATTTCAGGTACGGTTTGTCCTTCTTTTCCTTGAAAATTATTAGCCATCAGCCATTCTCGTACGAACTCCTTGGATAATTGTTTCTGGGCTTCTCCTTTTTCAAACCTTTCCCTGTAACCATCAGCATAAAAGTACCGGGAGGAATCCGGCGTATGTATCTCATCAATCAAATAAATTTTACCATCGCGTTTGCCAAATTCATATTTGGTATCCACAAGGATTAATCCTCTTTGGGCAGCGATTTCAGAGCCGCGTAAAAACAATTCCATCGTATATTGCTCCAATAGCGCATAGTCTTCCGGAGAAACTAATCCTTGTTTCAATATCTCTTCTTTGGAAATGTCTTCGTCATGCAGTCCATATTCAGCTTTGGTTGTAGGCGTAATGACAGGCGTATCGAATTGTTGATTTTCTTTCATCCCTTCCGGAATGGATACACCACAAATTTCTCTGATTCCACTTTTATAAGTGCGCCAAGCGCTGCCACAAAGATAGCCACGCACAATCATTTCAACAGGAAATCCTTCGCAGCGCAAGCCAACCGTCACCATGGGGTCGGGAGTAGCTAATTTCCAATTGGGAACGATGTCGGCTGTAGCATCGAGAAACTTGGCAGCCAACTGGTTGAGCATTTGTCCTTTGAAAGGAATTCCTTTCGGAAGAACTACATCAAATGCTGATATTCTGTCGGTTGCTACCATGACCAATAAGTCATTTTTTACTGTATAAACATCACGAACTTTACCGTGATAAACGTGTTTTTGACCTTCAAACTGAAAGTCTGTATGAATGAGTGATTGCATGAATTGTTAATTGTTAGTTGTTAATTGTAAGTGCCAAATACTCCAGCAGATTTCCTTCCTTCATCAAATGAGTAATGAGATCATAAGGCAGAACCACTTCCGTTTCACCTATATAGTAGGGAGCTATTTCGTACGGATTAAAAATATAATTGATTGCCTCTTCATGGATATAAAAATTTCCATTCGGCTTGATTTCTTCCGGATAATAATCGGAATTATCAAAATTTTCCATAAAGGGTGTATCCTCATTGGCATTCAAATCCCCCAAGAGTTTAGTTTTTATGATTTCCGACAATTCAGCTTGATATCCCTCTTTAAAAATTTCATCTTCAGTAATTATGCTACCATCTCTCAAATCAAAATTATAGAACAACCGCGTTCTGTTAGGATGTGCTCCTCCAAAATCAACAAAGCGAGATATCCCGTAAGAAAAAACATGTTGATCGTGGTGCAGTGCAAAACCATCTAAAATAATGGCGTTGTTGAATGACAGTCGGCTGCCGTCCGTAATTCTCTTTGCAAAATCAGCATTGTTGTCTATGTATTCTTTTCCTAAAGCAGCGGCATAGTCTGTCAACAGGGAATCTTCAGCATAATCCGCGAAATTTTCGCCGAACAATTCTTTGAAAATCATACTTTTTAACTTGCTTAACACATTTTGATCTGAAAATTGAACAGGAAAGTCGATATTGAATTCAATGGTCATATTGCCCAGAGTTGGCTCTTGTTCAGAAAGATAAATGGTGTCAAGCAGCGTGAAATTTTCAACTAAAACGGATGGTTGTGGTTTTGCCCTCAATGCAAAAAAGAACACAATACCTACT
>CAZOUH010000264.1:0-1857 GCA_964582935.1 uncultured Paludibacter sp. | reverse complement strand
ATATCCGCTTCTAAGGCTGTATTGATGGTAATTAAGCCCAAACGGCGGGCTAACTCAGGACTGTTCGACATCTCCTGTGGACGCAATACCAATTTATCACGGAAGAAATCAAGATCTTCATAAATACTTTGTAAAACAGGCGTTGTAATGGTCAAAGAACAACCACTGGCAAAACTGACTTTTCCTTTGCGAATCAATTCTATAACGGCATCTTGTATCACTTCCGTGTACATCTGGAAGCTTGGAATATCCGGATTATCACCCAAAGATGACATCACAGCATTGGCAATATTTCCTACACCAGATTGAATGGGTAAAAATTCAGCAGGGATTCTACCTGATTTAATTTCTCCTGCCAAGAAATCCGCCACATTCTTTCCTATCTTATCCGTAATTTCGTCCGTAGGAGCAAAACCACCTACCTCATCATCCAAATGAGTTTCCACTACACATAATATTTTTTCAGGATCAACCTTAATTACGGACTCACCCATTCTGTCGGAAGGCTGCATCAATGTCAAGGGAGGACGATTGGGCGGTCCCACCGGCTCAAAAATATCGTGAAAACCCCGCAAGGCTTTCGGGTGCTTGCTATTTAATTCAATGATAATATGGTCGGCTAAATGAGCTATCGTTGGAGAAATACCGACTCCTGTAGTCAATACAATCTCGCCATCATCAGTCAGCTCACAAGCTTCGATAATAGCAATACGCGGTTTGGGCATAAATCCAAATCGCAGATGGGGAGCGATGGATGACAGGTGCATGTCAAAATAAGCTACATGGTCGGTATTTAAAGCGCCGCGCATATCCCTGTTCGACTGATAAGGAGTGCGAAAAAGCACAGCATCGGCTCTTGCTAAAGCTCCATCTAATGAATCGCCGGTAGAAGCACCGGTATAAATACCAATTTTAAACTCTTTGCCGTCAGCATGAAAAGCCTCGGCACGACGAGCAATGGCGGCAGGAACTGCTTTAGGAGATCCGGCAGGCGTAAATCCGCTAAAACCTACAGCATCACCATGATTCACATAAGCTGCAGCTTCATCTGCAGTTACAATTTTGTAGCTTGACATAAAATTAATAGTAAAATTTACATGCAAAACGACCGACAATCAAGATTTATAATTTTGAAAATCAGTCGCTTAATTACACTTTTGTTTATTCTGAATTTCAGAGTGCAAAGATAATGATTAATTTTTGAATTGAAAAGACAGTTTAGCAGTCCTATTGCCATATTGACTCAACAATGCCGATTGCACCTCAACGCCAGGGGCAACAAGTGCCATCCTATTTACTCAAACGTGATATTTTAATCTTAACAATAGCCTTCCGAATTGCCCCCTGTCCTATTGCAGGAGCATGAGCATCTTCGGGATATACCACGCAAAACTGACCCGGTTTTAATGTAAAATAAACAGTGGGTTTGTCAGAAAAAAATACGCAATCATTTTCTTCTTCATACGGTTTGGACACATTTGCACAGTCTTCAATAGCCTTCCATCCAATGATTTCCTCCCTGTTCAATGGAATATGAATGTCAAGATATTCATAGTGTGCTTCAAGGACTTGATCCTCTTTCGATTTTAAGTCAAGATCGACAATATTTACAAACAGCTCATCTCCAACAATGGATATTTTACCTTTTTCTTTAGATTGTAAATCATTTGACTGCAAAAAATCAAGTAATTCACTAAAATAAGGAATTACTTCTTTGTAACGAGTAATACTTCTGAGGTCTGCAAAAATCATAATTTGAATTTTATAAATTTATATGCGCTAACAATCAAAATAAGCATGTAAACATAATATTTTTTTGAATACAACACAAGTAAAATGAAAACAATAAATACAATA
>CAZOUH010000263.1:0-1859 GCA_964582935.1 uncultured Paludibacter sp. | reverse complement strand
CAACTTTACAAACTCATTTCATATGGAAACAAAAAAAATATCAGGTGCTCAAATCCTGATTGAATCAATGATAAGAGAAGGCGTTGACACTATTTTCGGATATCCGGGTGGTGCCATTATGCCGGCTTTCGACGCTTTATTTGATTACAGAGATAAAATTAATCACGTATTAACTCGGCACGAACAAGGTGCCACGCATGCTGCCGAAGGGTATGCGTTGGTATCGGGAAAAACCGGTGTGTGCTTGGTAACTTCCGGTCCGGCAGCCACCAATGCTGTTACAGGCATCAGCAATGCTATGCTCGACAGTACACCGCTTGTCGTAATTACCGGTCAGGTGGGATCTACCTTGTTAGGCACTGATGCTTTTCAGGAAATCGACGTGGTAGGCATCATGCAGCCTATTACCAAATGGGCATATCAGATTCGGAAAGCAGAAGATGTTGCTTGGGCGGTAGCACGTGCCTTTTATATTGCCAAAAGTGGCAGACCTGGTCCTGTTGTACTCGATTTTACTAAAAACTCTCAAGTGGAAGAAGCCGAGTTTAATTATAAGCCCTGTACTTTTATCCGTAGCTATATTCCCGAACCCACCGTTAAAGAAGAACAAATTGAAGAGGCTGCCAAACTGATCAATGCTGCAAAAAAACCATTTGCTTTGGTTGGACAAGGCGTTATTTTGGCTCAAGCAGAGGCAGAGTTAAAAACATTCTTGGAAAAAGCGGATATTCCGGCTGCCTGGACTTTGTTAGGAGCTTCTGCTATGTCAACCGACTTCAGACTGAATACAGGATTTTTAGGTATGCACGGGAATATGTCGCCCAACTTAAAAACCAACGAATGTGATGTGTTGATCGCTATCGGCATGCGTTTCGATGATCGTGTGACCGGTAATTTAAACACTTATGCCAAACAAGCTAAAATTATCCATTTGGATATCGATCGGGCAGAAATCAATAAAAATGTGAAAGTCGATGCTCCCGTATTGGGGAATGCCAAAGAAACGCTACCTTTAATCACTAATTTATTAGAAAAATCCAATCATCAGGAATGGATAGATTCTTTTAAAGAGTACGATAACAGAGAGTATGAAGTGGTTATCAAAAAGGAAATAACGCCAGAAAATGGTGAAATGACCATGGGAGAAGTGATCCACAAAGTGTCAGAGGCAACCCATCATCAAGCCGTTGTGGTAACGGATGTAGGTCAAAATCAAATGATGGCTGCCCGTTATTCCCATTACTCACAATCGCGCAGTTTGGTTACCTCCGGCGGATTAGGCACCATGGGTTTCGGTCTTCCTGCTGCCGTAGGAGCCAAGGTTGGTGCACCCGATCGCACAGTTTGTTTGTTTTCCGGAGATGGCGGATTCCAGATGACCATACAAGAGTTGGGAACCATCATGCAAGAAAAATTAGGCGTAAAGATGATATTGCTGAATAATGATTTTTTAGGCATGGTACGTCAGTGGCAGGAAATGTTTTTCGACGAACGTTATTCTTTTACTGAAATTGATAATCCTGACTTTATAGCTATCGCCAAAGCCTACAACATCGATGGAACTTTAGTTACCGATAGAAAAAAATTAGATGCAGCCATTCAGGATATGTTGAAAGATGATAGACCTTATCTATTGGTAGTCAACGTACAGAAAAAAGGAATGGTTTATCCAATGATACCGGCAGGTGCTTCTGTAACTGAAGTGTTGTTAGGAGACGAATAGCCTGGTTGTCTTTAAATTTATTATAGTATTATCGCATTAAAATCAAACAAAATGGAAACTAAATTATATACAATCACCATCTTTTCTGAAAATACGGTAGGTTTGTTGAATCAAATCACCATTATTTTCACCCGCA
>CAZOUH010000262.1:0-1878 GCA_964582935.1 uncultured Paludibacter sp. | reverse complement strand
GCCACCGGCAACATCCTCAAAACCATGCATGACCCCAACATCAGTCTCAGCTCCAAACATTTCCTGCAAGATGCCATCAACTACTCCATGCGCAATATTTACTGGGGTTTGGTATTCTTTGCTGTCTTGATGTTTGTTTCGTTTTGGATGGTGCCGAAGAGGAAGAGAGTTTGAGTTGTGATGGTTGATGGATTTGATTAAACAAAATTATCGTATCTTTGAGCGTTCGTTTTAAAACCTATATGGATTATGGCAATTGCAATTAAAAATATTCCGGTATTGAAGGATTCAGCAGCACGTAGATTTGATGAAGCAGCTAAGGCTTCTGCAAAGAAAAGAGCCACTATCGAATTTTCGAAGCAAATTGCTATTTCTTCTAAAATATTGGAAAAAGCTGATATTTAACGCATTTAATTTGTGGCATTTCTACTTGAAAAATGCACATTGAAAGTATTTGATCTGTTTGTTTTAAATCACTGTCAACCTTTTGATTGTGCTAATGACGATTTAAATGATTTTTTTGCAAAAGAAGTTCTAAATTACTCATCTGAACTTCTTGGTAAAAGTTATTGCTTCACTTTAGATGCAGACGACCAAATTATTGTAGCTGCTTTTACTATCTCCAACGACAGCATAAAGACTCACACCTTACCAAATTCAAGAAAAAAAAGAATTAATACCGATATTCCGAGAACAAAACAAATGAAAAGCTATCCTGCTGTTCTTATCGGAAGACTTGGAGTTCACAAAAATTTCAGAAAAATTGAGGAAGAAGAAAAATCTATTGGTGATCAATTAATGGATTTTATTAAATCTTGGTTTATTGACAAAGCCAATAAAACCGGCTGTAGATTCATAGTTGTTGACGCATATAATAATGACACAGCTTTAAAGTATTATAAAAGGAATGGCTTTAAAGAACTTTTTAGTACCGAAGATCAAGAAAAGGAATACATGCATATACCTATAAACGGGACATTGACAACCAGACTACTTTATTTCGATCTAATATTGTTATCAAAAAACAAATAATTCAGACGAGCTTAAATCAAAATTCAGAAGTTGTTGATAAGTTCTTAAGTTTTATATAGATTTTTTATTGTTTTGAATAAATTATATGCTTATATTTGAAGGGTTTTTGAGAAGCACATCTGCATAGGATTAATTACACATACAAACGATTGATAAATTCAAGACAATGATTTTTCACTTAACCTTAAATAGAAACACCAATAAGTCGATAATCCCCATCAATTATCAGTATCCGCTGAGTGCGGCAATATACAAGATTTTACAAAAAGGTAATAAAGAGTACGCCCAATTCCTTCATGAAGAAGGCTATGGTAAAGGGTACAAGTTTTTTACTTTTTCTGATTTGAAAGGAAAATTCAAAAGGGATGGTGATAGATTAATTTTGTTGGAAGACTCCATGCAATTAAAAGTTTGTTTTCACCTACCCCTTGCATCGCAAGTTTTTGTGGAAGGCTTATTCCGGTCTGAAACTATTGAAATCGCTGACAAAAAATCTAAGTCATCCTTTACAGTTCAATCAATTATTGCAGAAACTCCCCCATTGAATGAGATTGAAAATGAGAAAGAAATAATACAAATTAAGCTTAAACCTGAATCAGCAATAGTTGCCGGTCCTAAAAAGGAGGATGGCAACTATGATTTTAAAGCACCTGATGAAGAAGGATTTACAGAGAGTTTGATATACAGTTGGCGGGAAAAAATAAAGGCAGCTTACAACGAAAAAACCGGAAGAGATGCTATGTTATCAATTGAAGTAGAAAAATATGAAAACCCCTACCGTTCTCGCCTTATACATATCAAAGCAGGAACAACAGAAGAAACCAAAATTCGTGGTTTTTTGAATTT
>CAZOUH010000261.1:0-1878 GCA_964582935.1 uncultured Paludibacter sp. | reverse complement strand
ATTTTATTTTTGCCGTTGGCATTGGCAACTGCTCTCACTGATTTGGGTCTGCCAATGCGTCTGGCTTGCTCGCCATAACTGATGGTTGTGCCATATGGAATTTGCAACAAGCTCATCCAGACCTCCTTCTGAAAATCAGTACCTACCAAATCCAACGGTATATCAAAGTCTTTGCGCTCGCCCTTGAAATATTCATTCAATTGCTTTCTGAGTGTGTCAAAGTGAGGATTTTCACCTTCTACAAGCGGAGCTTTGAATGTTTTACTCAATTGACTGAGTTGTAAATCTGTATGTTTATAATCTGAAAATTCAAACATGCAAATTCCTTTTTCATTAGCACAAACAATCATCAAACCCATTTCGGTGTCTAAATAGGTGAGATTCACGACAGGTTTATTTTGTTTTTTGTGGTTCATAATCTTTCATTTCAGGAATGGCTCCGCTCGAAACTGCCCATATATACAGACTTGCGACTGAGGCATAGGGCGTAAAGCGTTTCCAATATTGATTAAACTTTTCTCGATTAATTTCTTGATGATGATAAATCATGCGCAATCCGCGTTGTATCGCCAAATCGCCATAACTCAAAATATTCATGCGTTGCATGGAAAATATCATCAACATTTCAGCTGTCCACTGCCCTACCCCTTTCAATTCGGTCAGTTTCTCACAAACCTCTTGATCAGATAAATCATGCAGAGCATTGATATTAAATTCCTTATCGATGATTTTCTGCGCAGCAGACTGAATATATCCCGCTTTTCTAAAAGTCATACCGAAAGCCTGTATCTCCTCCAATGAAAGTTGATTGATGACTTCCGGCGTGATAGTTTCCAAGCTATCTAACATGCGCTGCCAAACGGCTTGGTGTGCTTTGGTGGAAATCTGCTGACCGGTAATTGAATGTACCAATGCAGAGAATAAATCAGGATTGACTGCCCTTTCTATCATGCCGATACGGTCGATAACAGCAGCCAATTTTTTATCCTTTTTCTTCAGATAGGCTATTTCCTTTTCTCCATATTGGAAATACACAGGCATATTTTACTCCAAAAAGAAAACGATGGTACTTACTACCCTTGCCTTTTGGATATAAGGTTCTTCAGGCATATTACTACTTTCTTCACCATAATAATACCTGCCAACGATAGAAATTTGACCTTGAGATGCAGTTTTGATTTTACCTAATTTGGCATGCGAATCATTAGCAAACTGTTCACCGGCAATGCGTGCATTCTTGGTACTTTCAGCAATCAGTTGTGGTTTGATGGCGTTTAATTCCGGAAAGCTATAATTGACATACAAGTCGGAAGTCAAATCCTTGCTAATCAAATCCAACCTCACTTTAGACGCCTCATCTTCAGCAGTTTCAACCCCTTTAGTTTGCATTTTCAGACTTTGGGTAACCGTATATCTATTGATTTTCACTTCTATTTCCTGCCCATTTCTCCATTGCGTTTCATAATACTTTTGTCGGTCAGTCACATCAGGATTATTGATAACAATATCTTCCTCCGCATATCCCTGAGTTTTCAGATAAGCCACGACAGCTTTCTTTTTATTGTCAGTTTGTTTGATTAAATCCTGCAAATAATCACTTGAGAAGCCGAAGCTCAGATTCATATTAGCAGATTCCGCCTGCATATTCATCTCCGCCAATCCTTTCACAGTTACCACCCTATCCTTATCACTAAAAGTTTTCAAACCTTTAAAGATAAAAAAGCCAAGCAAGAACAGTCCTACAACCAAAGCCGAGCTTAGAATAATTGTTTTAGTTTGTTTATTTTCCATACTGATAAAATTATGATTAAAATTTCAATAAAATTCGAGTTGATAGTTATTGATTACAGTGTGTAAAGATAGGTATTTTTTGTTGAT
>CAZOUH010000260.1:0-1879 GCA_964582935.1 uncultured Paludibacter sp. | reverse complement strand
CGACCGGATAATCGAGGTTCTAATCTGATGAAAGTTTTTGCTGCATCAATTTCACTTAGCCCGAAATCTTCCGATGAATGATGAGTTAGAAGTTTATGGTATAAAGAAGTCCGGATGCCCACATTCAAGAGTAAGGGACCTGCTTCCCATTCATCACGCACATAAACAGCGCCGGAAATGAATCGATTATATCGGAAGTTTGTCTGTAAACCATCATTGGTTTCAGTTCTGATCGTAACGGGCAGTTGCTTTTGAAAAGACGTTTCCAAGCCGGTTTTGAGATGATGACTTCCGGCTAAATAAATAAAGTCAGCTTTGTAGTTGTATGCTTTTTTATCAGTATTAATCTGATAGTCATTGGCTAACCAATTCATTCTCGAATTTAAATCGAAGCGCGAAAAATCCAAATGATGCAACATGCTGAATCGATTGGAGAACACATGACTCAGCTGCATCCCCAACACATGATTACCCCATCGGCTTGCATTGCCTTCAAAAGAAAATTGAGATAATTCCTGTACTTGAATCATATCTTGCCCCTTGTAATAGTGCACAGATAATTTGGTGCCCGTATCAAAATGGCAGCTAAAACCGGCGTTGACATCGTAATATTCAAAACTGTTTTGTGCCAAATGCGGGTCAACGCCTAATTTGAGCAGCAGGGGTATGATGGCATATTGAATATAACTGGCACGGGCAGCAGCATAATACGAAAATTGATTACCAATATGCGATTTAAGAGATAAACGGGATGCAATGAGTCCGATATTTCCGGTTAACTCAGTGCGGGATGGAGGATTGATAAAATTTTTGACATCAATCACAGAAGATAGACGCCCCCCATATTCAGCGGGAATTCCTGCTTTAAGATATTGCATTTGATCGATTAAATCGGGATTAAACACAGAAAATAAACCAAGAATATGGGTGGGGTTTTCAACGGGAGATCCATTCAGCAAAATTAAATTCTGATCGTTCTCTCCACCTCTTACGTGAATATTAGCGCTTGCATCGCCTGCTTGCGACATACCGCCCATATATTGCAACGCTTTAAAAGGATCTGAATCTCCCAAAATGGAGGGTAGCTTTTTTAATGCAGGAACATCGATAAAAACACCACCGGAACCGGATTTAATATTGGATAACGGATTCTTGGAGCTGACTTCAATTTCAGGTATTTCCTGTATCTTGTGCACAATGGAACTGCTGTCCGTTGTGTCTTTCAGTACTTGATATTTTGTTTGTGCAAACCCCAAGACATAAAAAACAAGCATTAAAAATGTCAGCAAATACCTCATTGCATTGATTTGATAGATTCGCAAATGTACGTAAAAACAATGTGCAAAGAAATAGCACAGCAAAATTTAGATTACCGACGCTCCTTGTTGTCTTAAATTGTCTTTTCCCAAAAAGAATATTAACTTTACCGATAAAACAGTATGATGCAAAACTTAGATTATGGCGTGATAGGAAATTGCCGTACAGCTGCTTTAATTTCTAAACGTGGGAGTATTGATTGGTGTTGTTTTCCCGATTTTGATTCCCCCTCTATTTTTGCCAAAATATTGGATCAGGAAATAGGCGGATATTTTGGTTTTACGGTTGATGAGAGTTATACGATAACCCAACACTATTTACATCAAACCAATATATTAGTTACTTCATTTGAGTCTGAAAAAGCGGCTTTTGAAGTACGAGATTTTATGCCGAGATATACGACAGGTGATATCAAAGGTTATTATCTGCCGGCAGAAATTTATCGTTTAATACGGGTTAAGAAAGGGAAGCCGGTTTTTCAAATAGATTTTAAGCCGGCTACCAATTATGCAAGGGATACCACTATTTTTGAATTTAAAAAGAAATACCTGAAAATTTGTTC
>CAZOUH010000259.1:0-1884 GCA_964582935.1 uncultured Paludibacter sp. | reverse complement strand
GTGGCGCAAAAAATGTCACAACACAGATGGACTATTGTGGCATTACTATTTTTTGCCACCACAATCAATTATTTAGACAGACAAGTATTGTCGCTGACCTGGGATGAATTCATCAAACCGGAATTTCACTGGGATGAATCTCACTATGGGACAATCACTTCTTTCTTTTCAATTTTTTATGCTATCTCCATGCTTTTTGCCGGGCGTTTTGTAGAATGGATGGGAACTAAAAAAGGTTTCCTCTGGTCTATCGGAGTTTGGAGTGCAGGGGCTTGTTTACATGCTGTTTGCGGTGTTGTAACAGAAGCACATGTTGGTTTGCACAGTGCCGCTGAATTAGCTGCTGCAACCGGAGATGTCGCTGTTGTCATCGCGACCTTCAGCATGTACAGTTTCTTGGTAGCGCGAGGTATCCTTGCTCTCGGAGAAGCCGGCAACTTCCCGGCAGCCATCAAAGCTACAGCAGAGTATTTCCCTAAAAAAGACCGTGCCTATGCAACCTCTATTTTCAATGCAGGAGCATCCATAGGAGCTTTATTTGCACCTTTGACGATTCCGCCATTGGCAAAAGCATTTGGATGGGAAATGGCCTTTATCATTATCGGAGTATTGGGTTTTATCTGGATGGGCTTTTGGGTCTTCCTGTATGATGCTCCAAGAAAAAGTAAGTTTGTTAACGCACAAGAAATTGCATACATCGAACAAGACAAACATGAAAAATTAGCCAATCAAAAGAAGAAAGAAAAAACTTCAAAAGAAGAAAAGGTTCCTTTTATGAAAATCCTCTCCTTCAAACAAACCTGGGCTTTTGCAGCCGGGAAATTTATGACTGACGGAGTGTGGTGGTTTTTCTTGTTCTGGACGCCTTCTTACCTGCACACCCAATTTGATATTAAGATGTCAGACGGACTTGGTATGGCATTGATTTTTACTTTATATGCCATCGTTACCGTACTTTCAATTTTAGGTGGAAAACTTCCTACTGTATTCATCAACCGCAGCGGACAAAACCCTTATGCCGCACGTATGAAAGCCATGTTGATTTTCGCTTTCTTCCCATTGGTGGTATTACTTGCCCAACCACTCGGCATGCAATTCGCCGGTTTGGGTCAACATGCTGCCTGGATTCCTGTATTGTTAATTTCGATTGGATGTTCTGCGCACCAAGCGTGGAGTGCTAATCTCTTCTCAACCATCGGTGATATGTTCCCGCACGGTGCCATTGCAACCGTAACCGGAATCGGAGGTATGGCCGGAGGTATCGGCTCCATGATTTTGCAGAAAAGTGCCGGAAACCTATTCGTTTATGCCGGAGAAACCAACATGACATTCTTTGGTTTTGTAGGAAAACCTGCAGGCTACTTTGTGATATTCTGTATTTGTGCCGTTGCATACCTGATTGGATGGACCATTATGAAGTCTTTGGTGCCAAAATATAAGGTAATTACGTTAGATTAATAGATTGATTCATTGATGATAATCAAAAATTCAATCTATAGGTTTATGCCACTAAAATCTCAAAAGATTGGCAAATGTAAGCAATTTTTCCAACATTTATTTTTCACAAAACACACAAAAAAAAGGAGACTGCTCTTTTGAGCCGGTCTCCTTTAAACTTGAACGATAAATAATTTACGACTTCGTTGTTTCGCAGCAAGCCTTTTTTGGAGTATCTGCTTCTTTGGCACAACTTGTATTTTTAGCTTTGGCTTTATCTGTACAGCATTTGGTGTCTTTTGATTTGTCCGCTGTACATTCCTTTGCTTGAGTTTTAGGACACTCAGCTTTTTGCTCTGTTTTCGTACACTCTTTAGCCGACTTGTCTGTAGTCTGCGCTACCATACCCACAGCAAAAAATATCAATAAAGATAAAATCGCTACATT
>CAZOUH010000258.1:0-1922 GCA_964582935.1 uncultured Paludibacter sp. | reverse complement strand
CTGTTGTTTTCAGCCTGTGAGTTGAACAATGATTTGCAAAAAGAAGCAGATCCTATTCCTCTGAAAGCAGGCATGGAAAAACGTGTAGCGCAAGACAATGAATTTGCATGGGATTTATTCAAGCATATCCTTGCTGATACGAAAGAAGACAATACTTTTATTGCTCCACTCAGCGTGAGCATTGCGTTGGGCATGACCTGGAATGGTGCCGATGGAGAAACCAAAGCTGAAATGGAATCAACATTGAGAATGTCGGGCATGTCGGTCGATGAAATCAATGAATATTATCAAATCATGCAAAACTCATTGACCACAGTTGATCGATCTACCAAACTGAATATTGCCAATTCCATTTGGTATAAAGACGGCTATCCCATCTATCCTGCATTCTTGGATGTCAACAGAAAATATTTTGATGCAGAAGTTTCAGCTTTGGATTTTGCTAATCCTAAATCCTTGGATATTATCAACAACTGGTGCTCTGACAAGACTAACGGGTTGATTAAAAATCCTTTGGATAAAATTCCTGCTGATGCCATTATGTATTTGATTAATGCCATTTATTTTAAGGGGATTTGGAGTAGTGAATTTAAAAAGAAAGACACTTCGGAAAGGGATTTTACCACTGCAAACGGGGCAAGCCACAAAGTAGATATGATGCAGCAAGAGCAGATCTTCAATTATTTTGAAGATGAAGATGCACAGTACCTCGATATGCCTTATGGTAATAAGGCTTTCAGCATGGCAGTAATTTTACCCAAGCAAGGGAACACCATTGATGATTATCTGAAAAGTTTTGATTTAGAAAGCTGGAGCGAGATCATGCAAAATCTCAGTCCAAGAGAAATTAAGGTTTATTTCCCGAAGTTTAAGGTGAAAAGCAAGCTTGAATTAAAAAGTATTTTAGCTACTATGGGCATGCCACAAGCATTTACTCCTCAAGCTGATTTCTCACGTATGTCTGAAAGAGATTTGATGATCTCCAGAATTATCCACAGTACCTATTGCGATGTCAATGAAAAAGGTACGGAAGCCGCAGCTGTAACCATCGTCGAAATGCTTGAGACAGCCATGCCACAAAACCCGATCTTCAATGTCAACCGTCCCTTTGTTTTTATCATTCGTGAAAAAAGTACAGGTGTTATTTTGTTTATGGGTAAAATGGGGTCTGTCGAAAAATATTAATAATTTTATTCCCTGATTAGATTTTAGTGATTTGTTTATCAAGGCTGTCTGCATGTCAATTGATGTTCAGACAGCCTTAATTTTTATGGCTGGCTCTATTCAATAAATTTGCGTAAATTTGTCGCTTGAATTTTGGATGATTTCCCCATGAATAAAATTATAGCAAAAGAATATTTTTCAGATAAAGTTGTCAAATTAGTGGTAGAAGCTCCATTGATAGCCAAAGCACGCAAAGCCGGTCATTTTGTGATTGTGCGTGTCGGTAAAATGGGTGAACGCATCCCACTCACCATTGCTGATGCCGATATTGAAAAAGGCACCATCACTTTGGTGGTTCAAATGATGGGTGTTTCATCTACTAAATTAGGGAACTTGGAAGTTGGTGATTCCATTACAGATTTGGTGGGTCCGCTTGGTAAAGCCACACATATCGAGAACTTTGGAACTGTGGTATGTGCATGCGGCGGCGTGGGCACTGCTCCTATGTTGCCCATCGTGACTGCCCTCAAAAAAGCAGGCAACAAGGTCATTACAGTTTTGGCAGCACGCACCCAAGAGCTGATTATCTTGGAAGATCAAATGCGCTCGCTGTCTGATGAACTGATTGTAATGACTGACGATGGTTCTTATGGCAATAAGGGTTTGGTAACCAATGGTATCGAGACGGTCATCAACAGAGAAAAAGTAGATTTGTGCGTAACCATTGGTCCGGCTATTATGATGAAATTTGTGAGCTT
>CAZOUH010000257.1:0-1927 GCA_964582935.1 uncultured Paludibacter sp. | reverse complement strand
TGGTTAATTGTGAATTGTTAATTATAAATTATTGATGATTGGGGAGGATGAAGAACTAATAACGAATAACGAATAGTGAATAGTGAATAGTGTTCCGGGTTTCGGGTTCCGGGTTGCGGGTCAAGTTTCACGGAGTTACACAGAGGAAGCACAGAGTTGCACGAAGGAGACCTTATTTACACTTTATCTCTAAACTAAACAAGCTTAGTAGAAATATATGCCCCTCAAATCTGAAACCTTATTAGCTTATTATTTATCAACCGCAGTCGCAAGCCTGTGGTGATGCTACAAATGACGTGGCTTCGAGAGCCTCAGCCACCCCGTTGCCTGAGGCTCTCGAAGGCAACTGTTTCGCAGATCAACCTCGATTTGTGAGCCATTATGATTTACTATTTACACCCCCGTCATTCCGACATCGCTGCAGGCGAGGGAGGAATCTCCTGAAGGGTGAGCAAATGGTGAATGGTTTAGTGTTTAGTGTTTACAGCCATTTAAAAATGAATTTATCACTTCTAAATACTTTTCCGGGTATGATAAACTGAATTCTCCGTGTTTCATGTTTTTTGTAATGTACAATTGACTATCAGGTATTTTTGTATTTAATTTTTGTGCTGATTGTTGCATTTTTCCAATTTCTTTTTCGCCAACAATAATCAACACCTTTGCTTCTGTTTCCGAAATACTGTCTTTTAAATCGTAACTTGCATTGCTTTTCAATATGTTAATTAGTGATTGTTTGGACATTTTGATGCTATCTTCAAAGTACAAATTCAATTCACTTTTCGGTATAAAAAGTGCCTTTGCCTGCATATCAGCAAACCATCTTTGTTTTGTCAACCAATAAGTTGAATTAATCATCAAGGAAGAACTCTTTTCTACAAACTTCATGGGACAAACCAATGCGCTTTCAAGGATTGCATATTGTGTTATAGTTTTTCTACGAGCAATGGTTTCTGCAATGATTTGAGAGCCAAGCGACAATCCGATGAGTGCAAATACTTGCTTGCCTAATTCCTTGTCTATAAAATCAATTAATTGTTCCGCAGAATTTTCTATGCTTATAAATGTTTTATCTGAATTTTCTCCATGCCCATCAATCACGACCGCAATCACGTAATAAAAATCCTGTAATTTTTCTATTATTTTTTGATACGACCACCACGATAATCCACCGCCATGCAATAAGACGATTGCTTTGTTTTCACTATTTCCAAATGTTTTGAATATCATTTTAGTCTTTTTTGAAAAATTCCTTCTGTGTAGGCTTTTTAACGTAATAATCTTTGTCTGTTGACTTAGGAATATTTTTGAACAAATTATCTTTGCCTAACCAAACAAGTGTTAAACTATCCATTACAATAGACTGGTTTTCTCGCGGATTTCTTACTGATAATTTCTTCAGATGCAAGCAAATAAGTTCGCTGATATTCGCAGATTGATTTCAATATAACCTAATATTCAAGAGCTTATTGTCCGGAGGACAAAATATGATTAACCGCAGGCGCAAGCCTGTGGTATTTGAAACTTCTGGTTTTATGCGCCCGTAGGGCAGAATTATGAGTGTATTCGAGGAAAGTGAATGGATATGCTCCGGAATTTTGGGAGATTCCTCATTTCACTTCGTTTCATTCGGAATGACTCAGAGACTATGAGTGGAGGACAATACACCCGTCGGCAAGCTTATGTGAAAATGATTTTGTGGATCGACACGACGGGTTCGAAGGCATGAATATTTCAGCGAAATGTACTCAATTTTGAGCTGTTTATTTATGCTTCAAAATATGAAGTATCACCAGTTAGTGATAATTTAATTAAAGGATGTGAAATGATTTAGGCTTTCTTTTTAATAATAGGTTCTTTGGGCGGTTGCAGATAACGGTTACGTGTATGAAACGTTGGGGATTACGGGCGACTTTCCTGTCAAGTT
>CAZOUH010000256.1:0-1939 GCA_964582935.1 uncultured Paludibacter sp. | reverse complement strand
TCGGAAGTTTTCTTTTCATGTCCGAAATGCATAAAATGTACATTGCCGGTATCTTCAATAACACCCGGGTCAGTAATTCTGGTAATGATATACACACAGCCGTACCAGACTTCATTTTGTGGATACACAGCACGAATTCTGTCAGTAATATCCACACCATTCAATAAGGGTAAAATAACAGTATGATCAGCAATGATCGGTTTTATCTGTTGCAATACCTCCTGCAAACCATAACTTTTAGTTGCTATAATCACATAATCAGCTTGACCGATAGCATGCACATCATCAGTAGCTAAAGTAGGATGTGTAATAAAACTTTGATTTTCGTCACTCACTTTCAGTCCATGAGATTGAATGGCTTTCAAATGAGCACCGCGGGCAAAAAAGACAACAGATATATCAGGTTGATTTTCAGCATACCGAGAGAGCAAGCCGCCATAATAGCCACCTACCCCACCCAATCCCACAATAACTATCTTGGTTTTGGCTGTTTGAAGTTTATGCATTTTATAATTTATTTAAGACCTGCCTGATTTTTTCGTAAGTCTTGATGGTATTGGGAACCAAGGGCAAGCGTAACACATTTTCTATCATCCCCATCACAGCCAACATGCTTTTTACGCCGGCGGGGTTACCTTCAACAAACAACAATTCAATCAGTTCTGTAAAACGGTGATGAATAATCCTTGCTTTTTCATAATCGCCTTGCAGAGCTAATCTGACCATGCGACTGAATTCTTTGGGGAAAGCATTTCCGATAACGGAGATAACGCCAACTGCGCCTAAAGTTATCAATGGAAAGGTGATGCCGTCATCCCCTGAAATGACCATAAAATCGGCAGGTTTGTTTTTAATAATATCATCAATTTGAGAGAAATTCCCCGAAGCTTCTTTGGTAGCCATAATATTGGGGAAATCATTGGCTAAGCGCAAAGTAGTTTCAGCGGTCATATTTACCCCCGTTCTGCCCGGCACATTATACAGAATAATAGGTAGCGGAGAAGCTCCGGCAATCGCTGCATAATGCCTGTAAAGTCCTTCCTGAGAAGGTTTGTTATAATAAGGAGTAACTGAAAGGATGGCATCCACGCCCTGAAGATCGGTCTGTTGGATGGTATCAACTACCTGCTTGGTATTATTACCGCCTATGCCGTAAACGATGGGCAAACGTTGCTGATTAATCTGAATGACAAATTTTCGAATTGCTTCTTTTTCCTGTTCGGTCAAAGTAGGTGTTTCGGCAGTGGTACCACAAACTACCAAATAATCTGTACCATTTTTTATTTGATACTCAATCAATCTGGCAAGCGCATCATAATTGACACTTTCATCTTCATTAAAGGGCGTAACCAAGGCAACACCCATTCCTTTCAATTTATAATTTATCATCGTGAATCATACAATTTAACTGCAAAAATACATTTTTAATCGGTTGAATGTATATTTTTCAGATAAAATATTATCTGATCAAAAATAAAAGTTGGGTTTAAATCATCAGCTTGCATGTTGTTTTCGGTCAGATAAGCATCCATATCTATGGAGAAATCGTAAAAATTTACCTTTTGCTTCTTGATTCCGGATTTGCAGGATGCACGAGCATACAGGACAAAATAATCCAAATAAATCAGATTCTCAGTAGTCAAGTCTATCAATAAATCATATTCTTGATTCAACAATTCCTTCAACAGCTGCCTTTTAGGTCTATGAAAAAGACCGAAATCTTTGGGTAGCAAAATTTTAAAATCGGGATCTACAGGAGTGACACTCTCCTTTTTATGCAGAAAGCCCCAGGCAGTAACTTTTTTCCCTTCCAAAGTCAGCTGCTGAATGATTCTGTGGATGCGGGGATTCTCTTCGGCAAAATCACTTTCAAAAATTAAGAAAACAGTTTCAGCCTTTTGAAAAGTCATAAACTTTTTTTGCCTTGGTACTGACCTCA
>CAZOUH010000255.1:0-1950 GCA_964582935.1 uncultured Paludibacter sp. | reverse complement strand
ACTTGTAAAGCTTCTTCCAAGAAATTCAGATAAGCCCGAAATGCATCCGGAAATTCGCTTTCTGATTGTGTCTTCGACATATCTATTTGCCAACCGGGCAAGTCAGTATAAACAGGATTAATATTCCCTTCAATGGAGAATGGAAATTCTTCTACTACTTTACCGTCAATTTTATAAGCCACACAAGCCTTGATGGTTGAGAGTGTATCCAATACATCACTTTTCATCATAATCAATTGCGTTACGCCATTCACCATAATGGCATATTTCAAAGCCACCAAGTCAATCCAGCCACAGCGGCGCGGGCGACCGGTTACTGAGCCGAACTCATTGCCTCTTTTTCGCATCAAATCACCAATCTCATCATGGAGTTCAGTGGGGAATGGTCCGCTCCCGACACGTGTACAATACGCTTTAAAGATACCATATACCTCACCGATATGGCGGGGCGCAACGCCTAATCCTGTGCAGGCGCCGGCACAAATGGTATTGGATGAAGTTACAAAAGGATAAGAGCCAAAATCAATGTCGAGCATGGTGCCTTGTGCTCCTTCTGCTAAAATCTTTTTATCACTTTGAATCGTTTTGTTGATCAGATGTTCGCTATCAATCAGTTCAAATCTTTTGAGACATTCAATGCCTTCAAACCAGTCTTTTTCAAGCGTTGAAAGGTCATATTCAAAATCATATTGCGCCAACATGGCTTTGTGTCTGTCAATCGCAGCTTGATATTTTGCTTCAAAATCATGTAAGATATCACCTACTCTCACGCCATAACGTCCGATTTTGTCGGTGTAAGTAGGACCGATTCCTTTGCCGGTAGTCCCTATCTTACCAACTCCTTTAGCCTCTTCGGCAGCTTGATCAATCAATCGGTGGGTAGGTAAAATTAAATGTGCTTTCTTAGAGATTTTCAGTCTTTCGGTCAACCTGTGTCCAGACTTTTCCAATGCTTCCACCTCAGCTTTAAAAAGAGCCGGGTCGAGCACAACACCATTTCCGATGATGTTAATCTTATCGCCTTGGAAGATACCGGAAGGAATCGACCTTAAAACGTATTTTTCCCCTTCAAATTCCAGTGTGTGTCCCGCATTGGGTCCTCCTTGAAAACGTGCTACCAAATCATAGTCGGGAGTCAATACGTCAACTACCTTCCCCTTACCTTCGTCACCCCATTGGAGACCCAACAAAACATCTACTTTCATACTTTTATAATTGATTTTTAATAATCATATGAAGCTTCTATACTAAGATTGTCGCAGTTTCAACTATACGAAATCCACATGTAAGCTTCATAGGTAATAATTTATTGTTTACTTTTTCTCATACATTTTTTACAAACACCATACACATACAAAGAGTAATGCGTACTGTCAAATCCGGCAAACACCTTGGACTGGATGGCTCTTTTGATTTTTTTGTCGGTAAACTCCTTGACCTGTCCGCAAATCGTACAAACCGCGTGATTGTGAATGGTGGCACCTATCGATCTCTCGTATTCCGCAGGTTGTCCGTCAAATTGATGCTTGATGAGCAGCCCGGCTTCTAAAAGTAAGTCGAGCGTATTATATACGGTTGCCAAACTCACACGATATTCATCAATCATGCTGGTGTACAAGGTTTCTGCATCGAAATGCTTATCGAAGGAATAAATTTTTCTGAGGATGGCAAATCTCTCGGGCGTCTTGCGGTGCTTGCGTTGCACCAAAAACTCCGTGAATATATTGCTTGCAATTGTAGTATCCTCTTTCATCGAAAAAAATAAAAACCAGACAAAGATAAGTTATTTTTCACTTATTTTCAACCTTTATTTTCAAAATGATTTTTTCGATAGATTGAAATTTGCAGGCTGCGTCCCCCTTTCCTTCGGAAAGGGGTTAGGGGATAGGTCAGGAAACAAGAAAAATTGATTAAATTTTTCAAAAAGCTTGCATATCAGTTAATGCAATA
>CAZOUH010000254.1:0-1969 GCA_964582935.1 uncultured Paludibacter sp. | reverse complement strand
GCCGCTAAAAATGAAAAAAATGAGTAGATAGTGCTTCAACATATGATGTAAAAAAGAAACGCCAAATTTACATGAAATTTTCAGAAGATGCAAAAGGAGAATTTTCTCAAAAATAACACTACCTTTGTCCTCTTAATTTATTCATCATCATGAAACAAACTCCAATTTACAAAATAGCGTTGTTGATTTTGATCACCGTATTTATCTTCTCCTCTTGCGAAAAGGATGAAATCACGAGCATTGCTTTCGATAAAGCATCTATAGACATCAAGGTGGGCATGTCGGATACGCTGACGAGTACCATTCAGTTTACGGGCGACATGGCAGAATTTCCGGTGGAGTGGCTGACCGACAAGAATGGTGTGTTTGAATTTACGGAAATAGAGGATACCCAGGGAGAATCCTCTTCTTCTAAACACACACTCACAAAAAAAATCATCGTCACAGCCTTAAAAGCCGGCAGCTCAAGCATCACCATCAGCACAGGCGGAAAAACACACAGCTGTACGGTAACAGTAAGCCAACAAACCTTCACTTTCACAAAGAGTCTCACGGGCTACTGGGGAGATTGGTATGATATAGATCTCAATGCATTCGACATGTATCTGATGGAAAATAGTTTTCATATCAACAGTCAGGAAAAAATTGAAGGAACCGGTAATCTATTATATTTAGATTTCAATCTGCCTTTAAGTACTACAAATAGTTTGAGTACAGGTGTCTATTTTTTTGATGAAACTGCTCAACCACAAAGTTTTGAACCTGGAAAGCTCATAGAATATGATGATGGTGACTTCGATGTTATTGGAAGCCACATGATGCATATCAGCCAAGACGAGATGTTAATTTCTTTGGTTACAGATGGTTATTATGAAGTTACAAAACAAGGAAATACTTATATCATAGAAGGTACTTTGGTGCTACACACTGATGAAATCGTTCGTTTTACCTATGAAGGCAATATAATGGTTAAAGACAACAAACCTGAAATTGAGTCTTTAGAAATGGATTTTAACAACGGGATGTGTGTATATAAAGGGGATTCTTATGATTCAAAGAACACGAATAACTTCGAATTAATTTTGTACACTAAAACAGATTTAGGAAACGACAGTACAGAAATTGAAAACTTATTATTGGTAGAGTTTAATACAGACCTGGCTGTAACAGATTCAATTCCATCTGGTACCTATAAAATGATGAAAGCATTGACCTATGAGGAGTTACAAGCTTTCACCATTATCCCCGGACAAATTAACGATGAAAATATATGGGGTAGTTGGTATCTGAGTGACTCAATTTATTCCTATGAGCCTTATGTTGGAGGAGGAGGCGCGATGAAGATAAAATCCGGCACTATGGAAGTTTCAAAAGCAGATAGTATTTACACCATAGCTTATGATTTCAAAAATCGTTTTGGATCCCAGGTTACAGGAATATATGAAGGCGTGTTGGAGTATATTGACGCCACACAAGCAAGAAGCATTTCAGCATCAGGTCCTGCTAAAGTCAAAAGAATGCATTCCATCAATGATTTCCAGCTACCCGTTCAGCAATCTCAACAGCAAAAATTACTTCCTGTCGAGCAGCGACAAATCAGAACTCATAACTTGAATTTTATGAAGCAAGCAGGGCGTTTGCCGATGAAGAAGAAGGTGCTTACCAAGCAATTACAAAACAATCAAGAGTAATCCTACTATTTCAAGAATAGGATATTCTACATACTCAACTTACTAAACAAAGTATTATTACTGAGTTTGGTTACTTTGCCGTGTTTGGATTGTATCGCTTTTAAATCTATCAATTTTGGATCACCAAAGATGATGATGGTAATGGGTTTGTTTTTAATTTGAGTTTGATAGAAGTCTTTAATTTGCTCAAAATCTAAATTTTCAATCTTTTGCATATTGACTTTAGCCGGATCATCCTGATATCCTAACAAATTCCAATTGCCATACAACGTGCTCTT
>CAZOUH010000253.1:0-1988 GCA_964582935.1 uncultured Paludibacter sp. | reverse complement strand
AGATTTTGGGTGGGCAAAACAACAATTTTATCTTTTACGTGGTTTTTATACACATCTGCGGTTAGACTTAAAAACGGCAGCCAATCGCTGACAGTCAATGCATAAGTCAATCCTAAATTGAACTGATTGGTAATTTCCGGTTTGAGATTGGCATTCCCTACCCTGGCATAGTATAAATCATTGAAAGTAGGCAGGTGTATGCTGTTTTTATAAAATGCCCTGATGCGTAAATCGGCTTGCTCAAAAGGTTTATAAGTAGCACTAAGAAAAGGTGAGAAGCGATTTTGGTTGTCTCCGCTATTACCAAAACGAGTAGTTTCTTGGGTAATGGTTGAGAGCAGACTTGCCGTTGCCATGAAACTTTCGGATACATATTTGGCTGCTAAAACAGATAGCCAGGTATATCTAATCGGTTGTGCAAAATTGGCAGTCAGCGAGGCACTTTCATATTCCGCAAACATATTATTGACAGAAAAATCGGATGAGAGCGCAAAAGATAATTGTCGAAAAGCTTTATATAAAAGCGATCCTGAAAGATAATACTGATTTTGAGTGAAAATGCTTTCTTCTTTACCACTGACATTTAAAACCATGGTATCTACATAATGCACATATCCATGTTGATATTTGGCATTGAGTTGCATGGAAACTGCTTGGGTAAAATGATTTTCATAATGCGCTTGGGTGAAGAAAGTATAATCATGCAAGCGCTGTGAAACAAAGGCAGCATCGTTATATAAGATAGTCGCACCGGGAAGTCCCCTATCTGCATCATAAAAATAAGTCTTGAGAGATGCGGATTGTTTCTCCGAGAACTTAGCATATAAAGTAGCTTCTGCTCTTAGATTGCTAAGATCAGAATTTTTACGGATGGCAGTTTGCTGATTTCCACTATTTTGACTGCCTTGATTGAGCGTGTAGGGATAGTTGCCTTTGGCAGAAAGCCATTCTCCTCCATAACTCAATGAAAAGATAGTATTCAGCCGGTGTTGCAATGCAAAGGAAGGATTGATTAAGCCGAAAGAGCCTGCTTTCACCGCAGCAAATAGTTTTGTGTTTTTATCGGCTGTAAAGACTGGTGTTTGCGTTCTGATATTAATTAAAGATGCAGAAGCAAATAATTGAGCCGGTTGAAAGATATTATCACTTTGACCGATATTCAGCGAAAGCACATCCACATTTTCCAAAGAAAATCGTCCGATGTCGATTTGTCCACTTTGGTAGTCAGACACAGCAATGCCATCATAACTCACTGTTGTATGCACGGCGCCCAAACTTCTCACCGACACAGTTTTCAATCCGCCTAAGCCACCATAATCTTTGACCACTACACCGGAAAAATGTTTCACGGCATCCGAAACCTGCAATACATTTAATTGATTGAGTTGTTTGTTAGAGAGAATTTGCAAAGGGGCAGCAGTCCTAACTTCCGCATGGCGGTAATTTTCGGTAATAGTAAACTCCTGCATTTCGTAAGTCTTCAGCGTATCCAACACTTCGTGGGAAACTTGCTCAGACCATTCATTTGCCCATGCAGTTTGTTGGGACATAGCAACAAGCATAGCCACACTAAGCACAGTAATCCAATATGAATGAAAAGACAAAATACGCATACTCACTATTTGATGATGAAAGTCAAATAGCTTTGGGAGTGAAAATAAAAACCAATGATGCAATAAAAAATGAACTGCCTTGAATTTTTAAGCTTATCCCCGAAAGCTTTTGACAAAAATACGCATGGCAGGTCTTCTGACTTAAGCTTCATATGGAGCGCCTTCCCGGTTTATATTTCAAAAAAAATGAAACACATTAGCACCAGTGGCAAAGATTTGCTCAATATGTCAGCCTTTTAAAATGCTTCATGATGAAGGCATGGAAAGGCTGTAGCTATCACAGCAGCGGGTCTGTACAGGATTTTCACCTGATTCCCTTTTCATCACCCATAAAGAACTTCGTGGGTGAAACCAATGCGGGGGCAAAGGTAATAT
>CAZOUH010000252.1:0-2060 GCA_964582935.1 uncultured Paludibacter sp. | reverse complement strand
CCAGGATTCTTCCTTGTAATCTGCCAATGAAGTGCGAATGGCTTTATCCGGTTTGTGTTGCTTGCAATAATTTTTAAAACTGGTCGCCCGTAAATTGACGGCTGCTTTTACTTCCATTGGAATAAGTTCGCCGTTTTCGTTTTCAATAATGAAATCAAGTTCATAACGTCCATTCCCAAAGGGGTAATAATTAATTGAAAATTCCTCATTTAAGGTTAGTTGTTGAAATACAAACTGTTCTGTCAATGCACCCTTAAATTCTTCAAAAACCTGATTGCTATCAAGTAAAGTTTGTATTTTTAATCTCGACATCGCCCCAAGAAGCCCTAAATCATTGTGATACAGTTTGAATGCTGAAAAATCCTGATAGCTGACTAATGGTACAGCAGGTTTTGTAACAGCGTGGATTTTATGCAGAATCCCGGCATCGGTAAGCCATTGAATTGCTAATTCAAAATCTTTAGCTCTTGAACCTTCTTTTATAACCCCATAAATAAACTTCTTATTTTCCTTTGAAAGTTGAGAAGGAATGCTATCCCATACCATATTGATACGTGGTAACAATTCTTTGGGTGCATGTTTTGAAAAATCATGTCGGTAATTTTTGAGAATGGCATCCTGAATTTGACGTGATTTTTGCCAATCTCGATTGTCTGCAAATGCAGCAACAGCTTCGGGCATCCCGCCAACAAAGAAATAATATTTCAAATATTCTTTAAACTTATCTGCAAAAATCGATAAACTTTCAACATGTTTTTCCTTTAAAATTCTGCACAAACCATTTTCTTCACCCATGGCAAGTAAGAACTCATAAAATGACATCGGGTTTAAA
Organism: uncultured Paludibacter sp.; assembly: GCA_964582935.1. Classification (GTDB taxonomy): domain Bacteria; phylum Bacteroidota; class Bacteroidia; order Bacteroidales; family Paludibacteraceae; genus Paludibacter. Next base: position 1,228 of record CAZOUH010000252.1, on the reverse strand, counting down.
CTTAGCATTTCAACTTTACCAACAGGAAATGACTCATCCGGGTGAATATTTATACCCAAAAGTGACCCTGCTGCAATTATTTGATATTCAGGAGTTTCTTCATAGAAGTATTTTAGCGAAGTGATTCCTCGTTGCGCTGCTTGAATCTCGTCCAAAATAATTAGGGTATCCTCAGGAGTAATTTTAAACCCGGCATAAAATTCAAAGTTAGTAATCAATCGTTTGGGATCAAGATCCTGTATGAAAATATCTTTCATCCGTTCTTCCCGTTCAAAATTGATATATACAACCTGACGGTATTCTTGCTTGCCAAATTGCTGAAGCAAATAGGTCTTACCAACTTGCCTTGCTCCTAAAAGAATTAATGGTTTTTTATTTTTATCTAACATCCACGATGTTAGTCTTTTAATCTTTGACCTATACATATTTTTGTAGTTTATTTAATCTGTCCGTTACACTTTTTCGCACGAAATGCAACTACAAACATACACTTTTCTGCAAGGTAAAACAAGTATTTTACACACTTTTTTGCGAGATAGCAAGATGATTTGTACTAAAGATTAAAAGTTTTGGGTAAACCCACGTTCTGTTGGCTCACTATTCGAGGTCAATCCCGCAGTATCAAACATTTTAACCCCGGAACACAGAACTCGCACAACACGGAACACGGAACTCGGAACTCGGAACTCGGAACTCCGAGTAAGAGTGCATTGCATACAGTAGTCCGGCATTTAATTATCGCCACCTTTCAAAGCCTCATAAACTTGTTCATAAACAGGTGTAGAAATATTATGCTTGATACCCAAATCTATAACTACTTTTACCAAGGTTTCCAATTCTATGGGGTTTCCGGCTAAGTAGTCACTGTTCATAGAGGAAGTTTTACCGGCAGGCAGACTGGCACCATAATCCATCAACTCTTCTACCAAACCTTCTTTCAATCCGGCTTGCTCAGCTATGGAAATAGCATATAGTTCCTGCATGATTGCCAAATAAGCAGGACGTTTGTCGGCATCATGGATCAAGCTTGTAAAATCGGTATTGTAGTAAGTTGTCAATGCAGCTGTTGTAGAAATGAAAAAGAACTTACGCCATACAGCACGACGAGCATCTTCTTTCAGATAAGCCTCAATGCCTGCTTGTTGGAATAAATTTTCCATAAATTGCAGGCGTTCGGAAGTTTTCTTTTCATGTCCGAAATGCATAAAATGTACATTGCCGGTATCTT
>CAZOUH010000251.1:0-2071 GCA_964582935.1 uncultured Paludibacter sp. | reverse complement strand
TCACTTTTGATCAATTGGTAATTGCTTACAAAGAACAAATGTCAGCATTGATTGAAGGTGGTGTGGATGCTTTATTGATTGAAACCATCTTCGATACTTTAAATGCCAAGGCTGCTATTTTTGCTGCCAATAAAGCCATGTCGGAAGCAGGCAAAAAAGTGGAATTGATGATATCCGTAACGGTTACGGATAAAAGTGGTAGAACCCTATCCGGACAAACCATACGTGCATTTCTTGCTTCTGTGGAACATGCAGATGTACTTTCCATAGGATTGAACTGCTCTTTTGGTGCTAAGGATTTAAAGCCTTATTTACAGGAAATTGCCAAATACAGTCCGCACTATATCAGCGTATATCCCAATGCCGGCTTGCCCAATCAATTTGGGGAGTATGATGAAAGTCCGGAAGCCATGGCAGCTCAAGTACAAGAGTTTATGGATGAAGGCTTGGTCAACATCATTGGTGGCTGTTGCGGCACTACTCCCGAGCACATCGCTGCCTATATGCAAATGGTAAAAATTGCTGATTTGCGTACCCCGAATGATCCCAAAGATGATGAAGGTACCTTATATTTATCGGGCTTAGAGCATTTAGCCATCCAAGCAGATTCGCTGTTCGTCAATATAGGTGAAAGATGCAATGTTGCCGGCTCAAAGAAATTCTTGCGTTTAATCAATGAGAAAAAATACGAGGAGGCTTTATCCATTGCGCGTGAACAAGTCGCCGATGGAGCACAAATTTTAGACATCAATATGGATGATGCCATGTTGGATGCTGTGCAAGAAATGACTACTTTTCTCAACTATATCGTGTCTGAACCGGAGATATCCAAGGTTCCGATCATGATAGATTCTTCCAAATGGGAGGTGATAGAAGCCGGATTGAAATGCGTGCAGGGCAAATGTGTGGTTAACTCCATCAGTTTGAAAGAGGGCGAAGCAGATTTTATTGAGAAAGCCAAAAAGATTCGTACCTACGGAGCTGCTGTGGTGGTGATGGCTTTTGATGAAGTCGGACAGGCAGATACTTTTGAGCGCAGGATTGAGATATGTGAGCGTTCGTATAAGTTGCTGACTGAACAAGCAGGTTTTCCTCCTAAGGATATTATCTTCGACCCCAATGTGTTGCCCATCGCCACCGGCATAGAAGATCATAATAATTATGCCGTTGATTTTATTGAAACCATCCGTTGGATCAAGTCAAATTTACCTTTTGCGTGGGTGAGTGGCGGCATCAGCAACCTGTCCTTTTCTTTTCGTGGTAACAATATCGTGCGTGAAGCCATACATTCCGTTTTCCTCTACCATGCCATCCGGGCTGGTTTTGATATGGGGATAGTGAATGCCGGTATGCTTCAGATTTATGAGGAAATACCCAAAGAACTGCTGGAATATGTAGAGGACATCGTATTGAACCGCCGTCCGGATGCTACAGAGCGTATGATTGCTTACGCTGAAAAGATTAAAGCAGAAGCTTCAGGAGAGGATGCAAAAAGTAAAAAAGAGGACGAATGGCGCACGCGTGATTTGCAAGCCCGCTTGGAACATGCCCTTATCAAAGGCATCAGCGATTATATGGAAGAAGATTTAAGGGAGGCTCTTCAGCAGTACAATTCAGCATTAGACATTATCGAGCAACCGCTGATGAGCGGGATGAATATAGTGGGTGATTTATTCGGTTCGGGTAAGATGTTCCTACCGCAGGTAGTCAAAACCGCCCGCACCATGAAAAGAGCTGTAGCCTTTTTGCAGCCTTATTTAGAAGCAGAAAAACTGCCCGGACAAAATGCTTATGCCGGCAAATTCCTGATTGCAACCGTAAAAGGCGATGTGCACGACATAGGCAAAAGCATTGTAGCAGTGGTCTTGGGATGTAATAATTACGAAGTCATCGATTTAGGCGTGATGGTTCCTACCGAAAAACTCATTGAGACTGCTATTCAGGAAAAGGTAGATATGTTGGGAGTCAGTGGTTTAATCACACCTTCTTTGGAGGAAATGACCATAGTGGCTGCCGAAATGGAAAAAGCCGGATTGAAAATACCTTTGCTGATTGGCGGAGCAACTACTTC
>CAZOUH010000250.1:0-2076 GCA_964582935.1 uncultured Paludibacter sp. | reverse complement strand
GAAGATGACCTTATTGAATCAGATGGATGGTCTATTCAGGTAGTGCCGGTGTGGAGGTGGTTGGTTTCTGCGGGTTGTTGAAGCAGTTGCCTTCGAGAGCCTCAGGCAACGAATGCTCCCGGTGGCTGAGGCTCTCGAAGCCACATCATTTTTTGGCTCACCAGACAAGGTCGATCCGCGTGCAAAACTTTAAACATTAAATTATTCACTATTCGTTATTCGTTCTTAGTTCTTAGTTATTAGTTCTTCACTATTCGTTATTCGTTCTTAGTTCTTCACTTGTATTCCTCCCTTCGACAGGCTCAGGGAATCGCTTTCTAACTTTACAAACTTTCCAACTTTATAAACTAATATCCGTGCATATCCGTCCAATCCTTGTTATCCGTGTGCTAATTAATCACTGATTTCTATTTCAATTCGTTCCGCCAATTGCAAAAAATAATCATTCGACCAGATTTCTAATTCTTTAGGGTCTTTAATGAAAGGCAATACATCTCGTTTAACTTGCTCAATATTTGTATTTGCAAGTCTTTCTTTTAATAGCAATAGAAAATCGGCTTTACTAAGGACAACTCCGTCAAACTGCTTCATCCTTTCTTGTAAATGCCTGAAATTTAGCTTGATTCCATTGCGAACATACCATTCGAAATCATACCAATCACGCCCCTTTACACGCTGTTTCCATTTTCTAAATACCAAAGCGTGCATTTTTCCGGCAAATAAATCAGGTAAAACAAAACATCTTGTCATAAAAGAAAAAGGTAATAAAAGTAATTTCTGTTCGGTTTCAAAATCCAACGGAGGATCTACATCTACTTCAATTTTTATTTTTATGGACTTTTCGGTCTGAAACTTCAAATCATACACAGCGGTACTTTCTTTTAAAAAGGCTGACTCAACACGGCCAAATGATTTTTTTTCTTTTTTAGAAATCTCGACCTTTTTTCCTGCTGCCGCAAATTCTTGAATAATTATTGGAAAGAATTTTTCTAAATTGAATGATTCGTCCGGCTTAATCAAAGAAAAATCTAAATCTTCTGAAAATCGTTGTAAACCGTGAAAAATACGCAAACAAGTACCTCCATAAAATGCGGCATAATTAAAAAATCCGGCACGGTACAGACCGGCAAGAGCTATTTCCTGCATTACTTCATGGGCAAGCTGATGTTGATTTGAAGAGTTGCTAGATCGTTTAGCTAACATTTGATCAAATATAGTCATATCGATATTCGTAAGTTTATCATGTTTTGAAGTGCCTGTTTCTTTTTAGAGTGTATAGCACATTGCTGAAAAATATTGATATCCATATCATAAAATTTATCCATATCGAACCTAAGATCTTCTTCCAAGTATTGCTTTGCTGCTTTTACCGAACGTATTTGCAGATTGGGCGTATAGACTATCTGGTCACAAAGTGCTTTCTGAGGTGAAGCTATCAAAAAAGCGAATTGTTGTTCTACAAGTGCCTGTTCAATTCCGATAGCATAGTATGGTTCTGAACAAGATATATAACTGAAATGTCCCAATTCATTTTGAAAACTTTTACTTCTTTTGATAGTCATAGATGTGGTATTGTAAACATGTTCAGGAATTAATCTGTGAAAAGCAAGCGCAGCTTCCATAGATACATAAGAAGGTCCATATAGATGATTAGCAATTAGTTCTCTTGATACTTCTTGCTTTGTTAGATTAGGTGACACAAGATACAAGCCTTTTTTTAGTCGTATCAAAACACCTCGTTTTTCCATATTTGCAACCTTATCCCACAAGGAACGGTGAGTAGGATATATGGATCTTAGTGTTACATAATCTATGGGTATATTTCCATATGCTGATAGCTTGTTCATGGTTGATGTGTTTGATTTGCAAAAATAGTAATTTTTCACATAGAAACACGATTATTTTTCGATTTTCTATGTAAAATTTAGCATTTGGTTTTTCTTCTGTACTTTTTTCTTGACAAAAAAGTGCCCAAAAATCAAGACTACGCCTGCTTCGCTCAAAAAACTAACGTTCGATCGGCGGGTTGTTGAAGCAGTTGCCTTCGAGAGCCTCAGGCAACGAATGCTCCCGGTG
>CAZOUH010000249.1:0-2084 GCA_964582935.1 uncultured Paludibacter sp. | reverse complement strand
ATTATCTTGCTGCTCAATCCGATTTATGTAACCTTGTTTTGGAGCTTGGTGCTCAATACGAATAGAGTGAAGGGTAATATTCCCAAATTATTCTTGGGCAAATTTATGATCGTTGCTTTTTTTCTCTATTTGTCACATTTTTTCTACTATCTGCCTTTACCTGAAGTTTACCATTACGCTGATCCGTTTTATCATCTGTTCAACTTATTGGTATATCCCATGTACTACATATACATCCGGCTACTCACGGTAGATGATCGTTTTGAGGTGAAAAAACACAGTATATTCCTCATACTTCCATTATTGATTTTTGTCTTATACGGTGTGGGTGTGTTGTTGATGACTCAAGAAGAGCACGTTGCTTACCTCTATCAACAACTCTATACAAACACACCGCTCTCAGGGATTTTCCTGTATCAAAAAACGGTATATTTACTATGTCGTTTCGTTTTTATCATGCAAGGTTTGACTTATATGTGGCTGTCCTATCGCTTGGTTGCCAAGCATAAGGAGCATATTATAAACTATTACACCAATACAGCAGATGATTCTTTGGATAAAATTCACATCCTAAACATCACTTTATCTATCACCATCGTTGCAGGGATTTTACTTTCTGTATTGGGGAAAGAAAGTTTTATGTCAGACGAGAGGGCATTGATTCTGCCTTCCGGTATATTTACGATTATGTTGTTTTGGATTGGCTGGTTGGGCAATAAACAACGCGCGCTGTTAATCAGTGATACTGTGAGGCATAGTGATGAGGAATATGCTCAAATTTTAAATGATGCAGAGCCTACGTCAGCCCAATTAGCCCTTATAAGAGAAAAAATAATTATGTTATTTGAGGAAAAGAAAATTTTTCTGAATAAAGACCTGACAATATGGGAAGTTGCAAAAATTATTGGCACGAATCGCACCTATATTTCCTCCGTCATCAACAATGACTTCAAACAAAACTTCTCCTCCTTTGCCAATTCTTACCGTATGAAACATGCGCAGGCGATAAAAAACCAAAACCCGAACATCCACAAAGAAGACTTAGCGGAGATGTCGGGCTTTGGCTCTGTAAGCTCCATGCATCGAGCATTTACGCAATTGAAACAAAATAAGCCTGAGGCGAATTGAGGATAAACGCCACAGGCTATTTGGAGTAAAATAAAAATCTACATAATTGAGAATGCATGCAATGTCTTACAAAATCTCATTCTTTTCAATATCTTTAAAATAGTTATAAGTACTCACTTTCAGTTCATCACAAGCAGCTTCATCACACACGATAATTGCTTTGGGATGCAACTGTAAAGCACTGAGTGTCCACATGTGACTTACGGGTTCTTCGACCGCATGTCGCAACGCACGAGCCTTTACGTGTCCGCTGACTATGATCACGACTTCTTCAGCATCACACACAGTCCCTACGCCTACAGTCAAAGCATTTTTGGGTACTTTATTCACATCATTATCAAAAAATCGTGAATTGGCAATGATTGAATCCTGAGTCAGTGTTTTCATGCGAGTTCTGGAATTTAGTGAAGAACCCGGTTCATTAAAAGCAATGTGACCATCAGGACCTATTCCTCCCAAAAACAAATCTATTCCTCCGTAAGATTGGATACGACTTTCGTAAGAGTCACATTCAGCTTGTAAATCTGTTGCATTTCCATCAAGCAAATTGATACGTTCCGGAAGAATATCGATATGATCGAACAAGTTTTTCCACATAAATGAATAATAACTTTCCGGATGTTCTTGTGGCAGACCAACATATTCATCCATATTGAAAGTAACGACATTCCGGAATGACAGTTTTCCGGCTTTATGCATTTTAACCAAGTGTTGATAGGTACCCAAAGGAGATGATCCTGTCGGCAATCCCAATACAAATCGCTTATCATCAGTTAAAGTACCTTTGTTAATTTTTTCTGCGATATAATTAGCGGTCCATTTGGAAATTTTCTCGTAGTCTTTTTGAATTATGAGTCTCATTGTTGCAACGAATTAAGTTGATAAAAAAACAAACAAAAATACTATATTTTACAATCTACAACAAATCTCACCTGTTTTTTTTGAAAAATTTATTT
>CAZOUH010000248.1:0-2084 GCA_964582935.1 uncultured Paludibacter sp. | reverse complement strand
CTAATCATCCTAATTGCCCCCTTATCTGCTGAGCTTACCATTGAAGCATAAGCTCTAAGGGCTTTGCTGACGACTCGGTTTCTGTCTTTGGGCTTGAATGCATCTTTGTCGCGAGCTAATTCTTTTTTGCGACGAGCTGCCAATTCTTCATCTGACAAGTTAACATTAATAGTACGATTAGGTATATCTATATTGATGATATCCCCATCTTCTATCAAAGCAATATTACCACCTGAAGCGGCTTCCGGAGAGATATGTCCGATGGACAGACCTGACGTGCCACCCGAGAAACGCCCATCTGTAATGAGTGCGCAAGCTTTTCCTAACTTTTTGGATTTGATGTAAGAAGTGGGATAAAGCATTTCTTGCATGCCCGGTCCACCTTTAGGACCTTCATGGATGATGACCACCACATCGCCTGCTTTTACCTCATCTCCCAATATGGCATTGCAGGCAGCATCCTGTGAGGTATAAACTTTTGCAGGTCCGCTAAACTTCCAAATGCTTTCATCGACTCCGGCGGTTTTGATAACACAGCCATCTTGTGCAATATTGCCTTTCAAAATAGCCAATCCGCCATCAATGGTATATGCATTTTCAATATCGCGAATACAGCCTTCCTTGCGATCGGTATCCAAAGTGTTGAAGACTGACTGTTGTGAACCCATGACCAAGTTAAACTGGCGTCCGGGCGCACTTTGGTAAATACGTAAAGCTTCAACATCCGGATTTTGAACCGTTATGTCATATTTTTCAACAGCTTGTTGCAGGGTCAGACCATCCACCCGATACACATCTGTATGCAAAAAACCACCTTTGGCAAGCTCGCCAAGGATACCCAATATTCCGCCTGCACGGTTGACGTCCTGCACATGGAATTTATCGGTATTGGGAGCTACTTTGCACAGATAAGGCGTTTTACGCGACAGTGCGTCTATATCATCCATGGTGAAATCCACCTCTGCTTCACGGGCAATAGCCAATGTGTGTAAAATAGTATTGGTAGAACCACCCATGGCAATATCTAAAATCATGGCATTCAGAAATGCTTCTCTTGTTGCTATGCTTCGCGGCAACACAGTTTCATCACCGTCTCTGTAGTATTTGTATGCATTTTCAACTATCAATTTTGCTGCATCTTCAAAGAGTTTAAATCTGTTGGCATGAGTTGCCACGACTGTCCCATTGCCCGGCAATGCCAAACCGATAGCCTCATTCAAGCAATTCATGGAGTTGGCAGTAAACATACCTGAGCACGAACCGCAAGTCGGACAAGCAGCATGCTCTATTCGTGTGATATGTTGGTCAGAAACAGTGTCATCTGCTGCTTGTACCATGGCATCAATCAAGTCAATTTGTTGTCCGTCTAATTCGCCGGCTTCCATCGGTCCCCCCGAAACAAAAACGGTAGGTATATTCAAGCGCATGGCAGCCATCAGCATACCCGGTGTTATTTTATCACAATTGGAAATACAAATCATGGCATCAGCCTTATGTGCATTCACCATGTATTCAACACTATCAGCAATCAGATCCCGAGATGGAAGGGAGTACAGCATCCCATCGTGCCCCATGGCAATTCCGTCGTCGATGGCGATGGTATTGAATTCAGCAGCAAAACAGCCGTGTTTTTCTATTTCTGCCTTGACTTTCTGACCGATGTCGTGCAGGTGTACATGTCCGGGAACAAATTGTGTGAAAGAATTGACAATGGCGATAATGGGCTTGCCAAATTGTGCATCCGTTACTCCATTAGCTCTCCACAACGCCCTGGCTCCGGCCATTTTTCTGCCGCCGGTACTGGTCTGACTTCGTAAAACATTTTTCATTGTAAATTATTTATATGATTCATCTCAAAAAAAAACCTCTCTCATTTTGGGTGAGAAAGGCTTTAATATGTACATCAGCAAATAGTTATCAAACAGCCGAACTCACCCTTGGTTTTGGACCAAAAGTAGAACGACGATTAAAGTAACATTACGAACTATTTTTGACATTTTGATAAAATATGCTGTTTCTATTTCGACTGCAAATATAAATACATATTTTTGAAATGCAAGCTTATTTTTAAAAAAAATCACTTT
>CAZOUH010000247.1:0-2107 GCA_964582935.1 uncultured Paludibacter sp. | reverse complement strand
TTTGAGACAGCTTCTGAAAAGCAGAGTTATATAAAAATATAGGCTTGAATGTGGACAAAATTTTAAGTATCTCAAAAACAATTACCACTTTGAAAATCAAGTTGCCGCTCAGTGGCTAAACGCTTTCCAAAACCATACTGCTGACCATTCGGCACAAATCTATCGCCCAACTGTTCGACCCCGATTTCTGGAAAATCTGTTTGGGTGTCGTATTGTCGCAATCAGGAGATTGAGAAATTTGAAGGATGGAAGAAGGGTTTGTTGCCGGGGATGTTTGTCTATATATACTTACTGGATTATGTGCCATTGCGATTAATATTTTTTAATCTATTTAAAACCCGTTCGTTTTTTTTGCAATCCGTTCGTTTTTATTATAAATATGAATTATATTTGCATGCGATAAGCGTCAACTTTTAATATTTATCAGTATGAGCGACGAGATTTCATATTCAGCGTCCGTTTTTAACGGGCTTATTGTTCCTGAAAAAGGGCATATTGTAGGTTATGCTGCTATGATTCGTAAATGGGAATTAAAAATGCCTTTCCCTGACTTAATCTCATTGGTTTGCGATAAAAACACGAAATACAAAAATGAAAACTGGCAGGTCTTTTCAAGCAGTTATCTACCGGAAGATACACTTTTCAAACATATTGTGTTTGCGTTAAAATACGAAGGCATAAACCTGCTTTTCTTTAAAAAACTATTTGAAGTATTACCTGAAAATATCGTGGTTGAACTTGTAAGAACAGACCCGACAGGACAATATAGCAGGCGGATATGGTTTCTGTATGAATGGATAATGAATAAGTTATTGAATATTGAGCATGCTGACACAAAAATAAAATATGTAAATTTACTGAACGACACTTTACAATTTTCGTTGTCTGAGGGAGTTAATTCTCCCCGTCACCGCATCATCAACAACTTGCCCGGAACGCGAGATTTTTGTCCGCTTATCAGCAAGACACCTAAATTGGAGCAATACGTGGCTTCCGACCTGATGGCACAAAACAACCAAACGCTAAATGGCATTCACAAAGACATCTTACTCCGCACTTCGGCATTTCTGATGCTGAAAGATTCAAAGGCATCATTCACCATTGAGGGCGAAAGTCCCAAAAGCAAACGCACAGCCCGTTGGGCAAAAGCTATTGGACAAGCCGGTGCCATCTATTTGAGTAAAGAAGAATTGCTACGTTTGCAGCAAGTGGTGATTGAAAACGATCGGTTCGTGGCGATGGGACTACGTAAAACCGGTGGTTTCGTTGGCGAACATGACCGTATCACGAGCGAACCTGTTCCTGACCATATTTCGGCTCGCTGGCAAGATGTGGAAGAGCTGATTAATGGTATGTTAAGTACTTACAAATTACAGATGCAGTCTGAGATGAATCCGGTTCTATCCGCTGCGGCAATTGCTTTTGGCTTTGTGTTTATTCACCCTTTCGAGGATGGTAATGGCCGGATACACCGGTACATCATTCACCATATTTTAGCTAAAAAACAATTTACGCAACAGGGTATTATTTTTCCCATATCTGCTTCCATGTTAAGTCATATTGAAGATTATCGAAAAGTATTGGAATCCTATTCTCAGCCGCTGTTGGATTTTATAGTTTGGGATGTCACAAAAAACAACAATGTGGAAGTGTTAAACGAAACGATGGATTTCTATCGATACTTCGATGCCACCAAACAGGCTGAATTTTTATACGACTGCGTGAGCGATACGATTTGTAATATTATTCCTGATGAAATCAATTATTTGATTCAATACGATGAATTTAAACGGTACCTGGATGATGAATTTGAAATGCCGGATCATACCGTAGCATTGTTAGTCAAGTTCCTGGAACAAAACAAAGGAAAGTTTTCTAAACGTGCAAGAGAAAAAGAATTCTCCAATCTGACAGATAAAGAAATAACTGATATTGAAGAGAATTTTAAATTGATAATGTCAAACATATAACCACCTAACCTGAACAGTGCCCCGAAATCGCCCTACCCTATCAGGCTAAAATGAAAGGATACTCCGATTGATTCCAAATCCGAGTCTGGCTTTTGAATGAAGCAACTGATGATGTTATTTTAATCACATCATCAAAT
>CAZOUH010000246.1:0-2122 GCA_964582935.1 uncultured Paludibacter sp. | reverse complement strand
TTTTCAACTCCTTCTTAAGCGCATCGCTCCGGTTATTCGTTACCTGATCCATCAATTTCCAAAAGGCAACTCCATGATTCATTTCACGTGTATGGCACAACTCATGTAAAATCACGTAATCTATCAAATGCACAGGCAGCAACATCAAATAAAACGACAAATTAATATTCTGATGTTGTGAACAGCTCCCCCATCGAGTTTTACTGGATTGTATTTTCACGTCCGCAACCCGGAAGTTATGCTGCTTAGCCAATTCAAACACACGGTTCGGCAATACTCTTTTGGCTTCTATTTTTAAAAAATGATTGATTCCTTTCCAGCATGACGCTTGTACATGCTCCGACAATATATCTACATCTTGAGGCACTTCAATATTCAGGATTTCATTTCGAAGAGAGAAAAATAAGTTTTGTCGGTTTGCCGGTACGAGCTTGATAGAAAAAGTCAGCGTTTGAATATTATTATCAAAAGTAATTTGAAGTTTAGATTTTCTTTTCTGAACCTTTTGCTGTTTTTTAAGAATTTCATGCTTTTTCGACAGGATAAAATCCATAACGTAAGAGGTGCTGACGTGCTGAGGCATACTGACTTTCAGTCCGTCCGATTTAATTTTAACCGAAACACGTTTAGCCCTTTTACTGCGCACAAACTCAATCTTTCCAAAATCTTTCAGTTCCTGCATAAAAACAAATTTGCAGCAAAAGTAGTATTTTTATCAACGAATAATCACATTTATGCTTAACTTTGCCTCCAAATATTTTCAGATATGATTGAAGCAATCAACATTCACAAGAGTTTCGATGAATTGCACGTGCTGAAGGGTGTCAATCTCAAAGTTGAACAAGGAGAAATAGTAGCTGTTGTTGGTCCCAGCGGTGCCGGCAAAACAACTTTATTGCAAATTCTTGGTACCATTGATAATCCCGATAGGGGGCATGTTCTGATTGACGGACAAGATGTCAGTCATCTGAACGAAAAGCAACAGTCATCTTTCAGGAATTTACAGTTGGGTTTTATTTTTCAGTTTCATCAATTACTACCTGAGTTTACAGCACTTGAAAATGTAATGATTCCGGCATTAATTGCGGGGAAAGACTCAAAAAGAGCCACTCAAAAGGCGAAAGAACTCTTGGAATACCTACAATTAAGCGATAGATTAGAACATAAGCCATCTGAATTATCAGGTGGTGAAAAGCAAAGGGTAGCGGTTGCGCGGGCATTGGTAAACAACCCCAAAATCATTTTGGCGGATGAACCTTCCGGAAGTTTAGATACTAAAAACAAAGAAGAATTACATCGATTGCTGTTTGATTTGCGCGATCAATTCGGCTTAACAATCATCATCGTTACGCACGATGAAGCATTAGCATCTTTATCTGACAGGAAGATAGAAATGCAAGATGGAAATATTTTGTAGCCCCGCCGGGAATCGAACCCGAATCTAAAGTTTAGGAAACTTCCATTCTATCCATTGAACTACAGGGCCTCCTCTTTTAAAGCGTTGCAAAAGTACAATAAATATGGCAAAATCCAAAAATAAATACTTCGTAGTCTGGGATGGCAAGCAGCCCGGCATTTATACCTCGTGGGAAGCTTGCAAAAAACAGGTACATGGTCATCCCGAAGCCAAATACAAAGGCTTTGCAACCGAAGCAGAAGCCCAAAAAGCCTTCCACTCATCTTATTGGAATTACGTCGGTAAAAACGCAAAAAAAACACTGCCCGACAAAGCATTGATAGCCCAATATGGCATGCCTGATTTAGAAAGTTTGTCCGTGGATGCAGCTTGCAGTGGTAACCCGGGCGTGATGGAATATCAAGGTGTAGATACCCGTACCGGTCAATTGATATTCCGACAAGGACCTTATGATGATGGCACCAACAATATCGGCGAATTTTTGGCAATTATACATGCTTTGGCGTTGCTCAAACAAAAGAACTTAGCTACGCCTGTTTATTCTGATAGTCGGACTGCCCTTGCCTGGTTACGCAACAAAAAAGTCAAAACGCAATTACAAGCTACGCCGCTCAATGCTAAACTCTTTGAACTGATAGAGCGTGCCGAACAATGGTTAGCTACAAACGACTACCCCAATAAAGTGCTGAAATGGCACACAGAAGT
>CAZOUH010000245.1:0-2134 GCA_964582935.1 uncultured Paludibacter sp. | reverse complement strand
TTACAAATGGATCATCAGGGTTTCCACCCAAATTTTTGATACTTTCTTCGAAAGAAGCACCGGCAGCGCTCAACGGCATACCATGTGTTTCACATTTGCCTTCGTAACTCGTTCCGTCTGCTTGGCGTGCTCCCTTACCAATAGTAGTTTTTCCAATGATGAGAGTTGGCTGCCCTGCAACAGCTTTAGCTTCTGTCAATGCTTGCCTGATAGCAGCTACGTCGTGTCCGTCTATTTCAATAACATGCCAGTTCCAAGCTTTATATTTCATCGCCACATCCTCACTACTTACCGCATCAGTGCCGGTCGATAGCTGGATGTCGTTGGAATCATAAAACATAATCAGGTTATCTAATCCCAGATGTCCGGCAATACGCCCTGTTCCTTGCGAAATTTCTTCTTGAACGCCTCCGTCAGAAATGAAGGTATAGATAGTCTGCCCCATCATTGTCTTGCCAAAACGGGCTTCTAAAAATTTGGCTGCAATGGCTGCACCCACACCGTAGGCGTGACCCTGTCCAAGTGGACCGGAAGTGTTTTCTATACCACGTTTGACGTCCACTTCCGGATGACCGGGAGTAGGAGAGTCCCATTGGCGAAATTGCTTGATATCGTCAATGGAGAATTTACCGGCTAAGGTGAGTGTGGAATACAACATGGGTGACATATGTCCGGGATCTAAAAAGAAACGGTCACGTCCTGCCCAAGTAGGATTTTCAGGGTCATATACCAAAAATTCTGAATACAACACATTGATAAAGTCGGCGCCTCCCATGGCTCCACCGGGATGTCCTGATTTAGCTTTTTCAACCATCGCTGCGGAAAGTATCCTGATGTTGTCTGCCGCCCGATTTAAAATTTCAACTGAATTCATAAGCACAATATTTATTTTTTATTTAATATTTTATATCCTACTACATAATTAAATCCCCACACTGAGGTGTCCCCATCAATTCCGTAGCCCGGAACATACCATGGTTTGAAAGTACCTTCATCCGGTTTTGTCAACATATTCTTGATGCGCACTGTCCAACCAATGTACAAGTTTTTATATAATTCGACCCTTACACCGGCAGCAATTTCAAACCAGAAATTGGATGAAGTGCCATTTAGACTTTTGGTTATGTTTGTACCCCAAAAATTGTCTGCAAAACTAATATTTTGTAGTTCATAATCAAAATAAGTATATCCTAATCTAACACCAAAAAGAAATAGATTGTTGTAAACGGGGTTCTCCGATTTGCTTTTTAACAAGTTGAAATCCATTCCGGCTCTGTAAAACAAGGCATCACCTTTATACCTTATTCCCGAACCGGTTAGTTTATTTCCCCCCCCATAACCTAATTCAATAATCGGATAGAACCGCTTGTTAATTTCAGCTTGAATGCCGGTTTCAAATGAATAGGTTTCACCATTATTCAGGAAGGTAGTGAGTGCCGGAGAAACATCCAAGTCAAGTCGCAGACTGTTGAATACAACTTTCTTTTTGAAGATGCTGTCGTTGGATATTTCATTTTCCTGTGCAGATAAAATGCTCACAACACAGCAGGCTATCAGCAAACTAAAGCAATACTTGTAAATGTTGTACATCTGTTGTGTTGATATTTTTATAAACCATCTTTACATCCTTGATGATGTGGTGTGTCGATCGTACCGTATCCAATGTGTGAGTAATAATCATTCCGCAGGGATAGGAAATAAAATAGTCGGTATTCTCATACAAAACAAATAAGGTGTCTTGAGGAAGGTCATTCAATTGAATGACGAACAGACAAGCTTGTTCTTCTTTGTTCAAAGGAAGATTAATTTTGCTTACATTTTTTTGATTGTCGTACAATATGCTATCCATAGCTGATCCTTCTTGATCCAATGCAAAGACGGTCAGGCTGTCGATCAATACAGCTTTGTTGCTGACGGACTCAAAAAAGCCAACATGCAAGAATACTTGCTTGCTTTCTCTGCACGTTTCGTCTTGTTTACAAGCAGAGCATATAATTATTAAAAGCATGAAGATGATTGGTAATCGCCTCATCGCCGTGTTAGATTTTCTTTTCAATTTTATAATTATTTCTTTCAGATGAGTTTCTGGCAACTATTTCTCCGAGAAATCCGGTCATAAATAATTGCGTGCCCA
>CAZOUH010000244.1:0-2169 GCA_964582935.1 uncultured Paludibacter sp. | reverse complement strand
TGTTTATCTTTTGCACACTCAAATTCCCCTCCTCCGGAGGGGTTAGGGGTGGTCTGTAGTCCACAAAAACAGAGAATTGGGAGTTGAATCAGCACAAAACAAACAAACAAAAAAACATGAAGTCAATTTTTATAGCATTCGATCAGGCATATTACGAACAAGTTTTAGGCATACTCAGGGCGCACAACATCCGTGGATTCACGGGCTGGGAGCATGTGCAAGGCAGAGGTTCCAAAACAGGCATTCCTCATTTGGGAACGCATGCTTGGCCCTCCTTAAATTCTGCTTTCATCACCATCGTGGAAGAAGCAAAAGTAAAACCGATATTGGAGGATTTAAAAGCCCTCGATCTCACCTCAGAATTAATGGGGCTAAGGGCTTTTGTATGGAATATTGAGGAGATGATTTAAGCTTCAATAATCCTGACTTCTGAACTCATTTCCATCGTTTTGGCATAAACTGCCCGGACGCCACAATAAGTATCTTCGGAGAGTTTTACAGCTTTTTGAATTTTTTCTAAAGGTAAATTTTTGCCATAAAAGGTATAAACAACATGCATTTTGGTGTAATGCTTGGGATGCAGATCGGTCAAATCAGCTTGGATTTCTATATCCATTTTATCCAGTTCAACCCGCATCTTTTTAAGGATAAGCACTACATCCATGCCGGTGCAGCCACTCAGTGCTACCAACATCATTCTTTTCGGTCCCGGACCACTATCCTCGCCACCCGCTTCTACAGGAGCATCCATGCGGATGGTGTGTTTACCTAATTGAGTCTCGAAGGCTAAGCCGCCTTCCCATGTGGTTGTAATTTTATGTTGTTCCATTTTATTCAGGATTGAGGGTTCCGAGTTCCGAGTTTCGGGTTTCGGGTTTCGAGTTGATTAGTGTGCATGGCTATGGCTTGCAACGGATAAAAAGATGACACCCACACCTACTAATATCAATAGAAACTGTATGATGGATTCCTTGGCTTTGGTTTCTTTGTGCATTTCCGGAATCAGATCCGCTAATGCGATGTATAAGAAGCTTGCAGCAGCCACAGCCAATGCGTAGGGTACAATTTCTTCCATGAATTCAAGTAAGAAATAAGTAGCTATACCGGCTACAATAGCGCTGGTCGATGACAACAAATTATACAGCAAAGCTTGTTTTTTGGAATAACCGCTTTTAAGGAGGATGCCAAAATCACCTAATTCTTGTGGTATCTCATGCAGTACTACTGAAATGGTAACAAAAATCCCCAATTCTACAGAAGTCATAAAAGATGCTGCTATCACTACCCCATCGATGGCATTGTGTACGGCATCCCCAATGATAATCATGGGTCCGGCAGTGTGTACCTGGCGTTCGCAATTCTCATCACGACACATGCGCCACAGGATAAACTTTTCTAACAAAAAGAAAAATAAAATACCGAATAATACCCAAATCAGTGCATCTTTGACAGGCATTAGCTCCATAGATTCAGGAATTAATCTCATCAAAGCAGAGCCAATGAGCGTACCACCAGCCAAACACAACAAATAGCCGGAGAGCTTCTCCAACCATTTTTGGTTCAACATCAACAAGCTGCCGCTTAGCATAACGCTGCCAACACTGGCTGCTAACAGCGCTATGATGATGTAAATCAGTTCGTTCATTTTTTAGATTGCACAAGAACCCAAGCATCGGGATAGCTATCCCTGATCTGATCGATCTTTGTCCTTGCTTCTTGATAGGTGTCAAACGAGGCAATGATTACCCGCAACATACCTTTGTCGTTTTCAACAACCAAGGCATCATTTCCTTCATTCACAAGCCTCGCACGTAAATTCCTAGCATTGTCGTGCACCCCAAATGCACCTACCTGCACATGATATTTCTTACTCATGGCAGCACTGTTGGTCTCACCGGCAGCTAATTTGAATGCTTCAGAGCGGGTTACTTCAGGTATGGAAGGAGTAGTAGCAACGGGTTGAGGAGTTTCTACAACCGCTGGAGCCTCTACAGTTGCAGGCTCATGAGCACTTGCAATTTCAGTCACTAACTGCTTGGATTTACACGAAATCATGGATATGCCGATAAGGGCAGCTGTACAGATAACAAGAATCTTTTTGTTCATAAAATATTAACTAATAAAAATTTCTCGCAAATTTACGCTTTTTTGTTGAATAAAACTATTTTG
>CAZOUH010000243.1:0-2172 GCA_964582935.1 uncultured Paludibacter sp. | reverse complement strand
GCGAATTGGAGCGTTGTACATCATTCAAGGATAAAATTCGCCAACAACCGCAAAATGTAAATGCCGGCTTGTTGACTTATCCCACGTTGATGGCGGCAGACATCATCATCCATAAAGCCACCAAAGTGCCTGTGGGAAAAGATCAGGAGCAGCACTTAGAAATGACGCGCCAGTTTGCCAATCGCTTCAACAGGCTGTATCATGTTGATTATTTCCCTGAGCCGCAAGCGTACAATTTCGGACAATCTTTGGTAAGAATACCCGGTTTATTGGGTAGTGGCAAAATGGGCAAATCAGAAGGGGAAGGCAATGCCATCTATTTGGCTGATGAACCGGCTGCCATACGCAAAAAGGTGATGCGTGCTGTTACCGACAGTGGTCCGACAGTCCCCAATCAGGAAAAACCGGAAGCCATACAAAATCTATTTCAACTAATGAATGTGGTGTCCGCACAGGATACAGTTGCTCATTTCAACGAACTTTACAACAACTGCCAAATCCGCTATGGCGACATGAAAAAACAATTGGCAGAAGACATGATCAATTTTACGGCTCCCTTCCGTGAGAGAATCAAAGAACTGCTCAGCGATGAGGCTTATATCTCTAAGGTAGCCCGCATGGGGAAAGAAAAAGCCCAAGCCAATGCCGCAAAAACCATCCAAGAAGTCAGGGAGATTATTGGGTTTAAGAGTTTTTGAGCATTTCCTCTAATCATTTCCACTTTTCTTTGCAACCAACTTACACGTGTATGCATCTATGTTTGCGTATGTCTAAAATTTGATATGCCTAAAACACAATTCTTACAGCATGAAAAAAATATTTTTATCAGCCTGTTTCTGTATCAGTCTATCTACGCTATTCTCCCAGGACTTAAATAAATTATCGCTAAACTTCTACAGTGGAACGAAAATCTTATCTCCTTCCTTAAATGAGGACTGGCCTATACGTCAGGATGTGAGTTATGGTTATGGTGGCGGATACAATGCCCAAGTCAATCTGAATGGAGATTTATTTTATTTTGGTGTTTCTCCCGAATATCTGATTAACAAACACTGGTCAATCAGTTCAGGCTTGCGGTTTTCACAATACTTGTCATCCGTAATAAAGGCTGATTATGATCGCGGAGGTTATTTCTTTCTGAGAGTCAGTCAAGAAGATACCCAAACCGACTTTGCACGTATCAAAGCCATCAGAGAGCGTTCGAGTTTTATAGGCATCCCCTGGGAAATAAAATATACTCCCTTTGTGTTCGGACGTTTTGATTTGCACGCCAAACTTACTGCTGAACTTGCCTACAGACTTAAAAATCGTACAGATATTGAATTTAAAGAGGCAATGATGGATGCTTATCAAACAACCGTTTTGCGGGAAATTGGCATAAAATCAAATCCGTGGTTTACAACTGCCTCATTATCTTTAGGAGCAAGGCTAAGATTATCCAAACAAGTTTACCTCTCATACGATATATTTATGCCGGCTTTTTATATGACAAAAAACAACTCCAGCTTGGTGAATGTTGACAATGTCGGAGGGTTTCAATTGTCGATAGACTGGTCATTATAAATTAATTAAATTGAAGATGATGAAAAAGAGAATAAATATATATTTTGTAGTTTTGGCAATTGCCCTTGCAGCAATCATGAGTTCATGCGAATCAGACTCTTACGAACTCAGCAAAACCGTATTTATACCTGATTATGAAAATCCGGGATTGCCGATTTATTCTGAATGGGGGTACAATACCTTTGGCATGTACATCGACCGCTCAACTTTCGTGTCAACTGACAATATATTACCCACCAAAATCATAGTCAATCCAGACACCTTCAACATCACTTTGAGTGGAAAATATCAGGAAGTACCTACGACTTTGCGCATTTCAGTGATTGGGTATGCGCCGAGAGATTATCCCGATCTAACAGGTCTGAATGATTCAATTATCAATTTAAAAGACAACAATTGCATCATTAGACTGAAAAAGGCTTCCGGACCGGCAGTGAAGCTTCCTATTATCGAGGGCTATATCAATTTCAAAAAAGTTCAGAATTTATATGTTGATAAAGAGTTAGCCAAAACAATCATTTCAGGTACCATCCAATTCAAAACATTTTTTGATGATGAACCTGTGGCGATTACGAACGGCAGGTTTGATTTAGGGATAGGGTATGAGAA
>CAZOUH010000242.1:0-2183 GCA_964582935.1 uncultured Paludibacter sp. | reverse complement strand
CCTCTGTGTTCCTCCTTTGGAGAAGAAGACAGAAGTTAAATTAATCAATGATGGAATCAAAAAGACAAGAAAAAATAGCAAGGATGCTTCAAAAGGAGTTGGGCGAGATATTTATGTTATATGCTCGTAAAATGAGAGGCATACTCATCAGCGTAACCAAAGTCAATGTCAGTCCGGATTTGAGCATTGCTCACACCAACCTCAGCATTTTTCCCGGTGAAAAAACAACTGAAGTGATGGAACAAATTAATATCGACACCAAAACTATTCGGTACGACTTAGGCAAGCGGGTAAAAAATATGCGGATTATACCTGAGTTAATTTTTCATGTAGATGATAGTTTGGACTATTTAGAAAATATCGACAGACTGCTAAAAAGTGATCCACCTTCACCCATTTCTGAAGAAGAAGTTGAATAAGAGTAAAAACATACCATCGAGATTCAGCAGGTTACAATTCAGTTTCAGAATTGCCGGACGATACCTTTTTTCCAAGAAGTCACACAATGCCATCAACGTGATTTCGGGGATATCTTCTGCCGGAGTAGCGATTGGAACCATTGCTTTGGTGATTGTATTGTCAATTTTTAATGGCTTTGAGTTGCTTTTTTCTGATTTATTTTCCGCCTTCGATCCGGATTTGCAGATTACATTGAAACAAGGCAAGCAATTCAGCATAGATACTCCTGAATTTGAATTAGTTAGAAAGTCGAAGGGTGTTGCTGTTTTTACTGAAACTATTGAAGCAAATGCTTTGTTGCGCTACAAAGAAAAACAGATGCCGGTGTTAGTCAAAGGTGTATCGGATGACTTCAAATCCATGACACGCATCGACAGTATCTTGTTTGATGGAGAATTCGTGCTGCATGATGGAGCTTTCGAACGCTCTGTAGTAGGTGCCGGCATTGCTGCCACTTTAGGTTTAAGTGCCTACGCCATCGACCCACTGTATATTTATGCGCCCAAGCGGACTTCCAACATCAACTTGTTGCGACCCGATCAGAGTTTCAATCAATCCGGAACCTTTATTTCCGGTATTTTTTCCGTGCAACAAAATGAATATGACAATCAATATGTATTGGTTTCCATTGCGTTGGCACGTGAACTATTTGAATATCCCACTGATGACGTTTCAGCTGTTGAATTAAAACTTTTACCTTTTGCAGACACGCAAAAGGTAAAAAAAGAACTTCAAAATCTTTTAGGTACTCACTTTTCTGTCAAAGACAGATATGAACAACAAGAGGGTTACTTTAAAATTATGCAGATAGAAAAGTGGATTACTTATTTAATTCTCAGTTTTATCCTATTGATTGCCAGCTTCAACATCATCGGTTCTTTATCCATGCTCATTATTGATAAGAAGGAAGATATACTGACTTTAAGAAATTTAGGAGCTGATCAAAAACTCATCAGGCAAATATTCTTGTTAGAAGGATGGATGATATCAGCTGTTGGAGCAATTTTCGGTATTACCATCGGTACGATACTTTCATTCCTGCAAGAGAAAATTGGATTTATCAAACTCGGTCCCGGCTTCATTGTAGAGAATTATCCGGTTGTCATACAATTTTCGGATATATTGTTAGTTTTAATTACTGTGCTTGCATTGGGATTTTTAGCAGCGTTATATCCTGCAAGATACATCCGATCAAATACAAATAAAACAGCGTAAATGAAACATTTATTCTACTTTTCGCTCCTGATGTCGTTGTTGGTTTTGCAGTCTTGCGAAAAGCCCATCCGAACTGAATATAAATATGAAACCAATCCTGTATTCACATGGGGTGAAGCATACTTCTGGGGCGATTGTTATGCCAATTACAACATTGAAAATCACGTGCTCAGCTTGTACGCTTTTACCGATTCACTCCAATTAAACAAGCAAGAAAAATTAACCGGTTTTGGTCAGTACCTGTATTTAGATGATATTTTTGTCTCACCTGCCGACACCCTGTTTCCGGAAGGAATATATACTGTTTCCGCTTCACGGGAAGCCATGACCATCGAACCCGGCAGTCTGTTTAAAGAAGACAGAATTGAGATGGACAGAGGTGCTTGCATCTATTTCTTCGAGAAAATTGATCAGTTGACGACTCGTAAATTCATAGTTGAAGGCAGCATGACAGTAAGTTATACAGAGCATGAAACCATCCTCTTTGAGTTTGATTTTATATTGGATGA
>CAZOUH010000241.1:0-2190 GCA_964582935.1 uncultured Paludibacter sp. | reverse complement strand
ATGAAAACGAACAAAATTGATGATAAGTAGATAAAATTATGTTTTTGAAAATGAAATTAACGATTAACAATTTTTTAAATTTTAAGATCATGAAAAAAGTAATTTTTTCGCTCATACTGCTTTTGACAGTTACAACAGCTTTTGGTCAGAAGAAAAATGTATCCAAAGCCAGAAACTTGGCTTTGATGGAGACACCGGATTTTAAAGGCGCTATGGAAGCAATCTTGCCGGCTTTGGAAGATCCTTCAACCGCTACGGACGCTAAGACTTGGCAAGTTGCCGGACTGATTGGCTATAAGGAGAATGAAGAGTATTTCAAACAAATGGCATTAGGGAAAGATGTTGATTTCGTAAAGAAAGGAGAGGCAGTTATGCAATCCTATCAATATCTTTTAAAAGCTTATGACTTAGACCAAAACAGGTTCAATAAGAAAGGTAAAAAACTTAAGCCTAAATTTGAAAAAGATATCAAGAATAAAATCAAAGAGTACTTTGATGAAAAACATAATCTTTTTTATTATGCTGCTACTCTTTTCGATGAGAAAAAAGATTATGTAGGTGCCATGAAAGCATTTGATACCTATCTTGAAATTCCGGAATTACCGTTTATGAAAGACGTTGTAACCATTGATTCAACCTATATTCAAGTGCAGTACTTTAATGCCCTTGCCGCCAGAAATTTGGAGATGTGGGATAAAGCTATCAAAATTCATGAAGAAATAAAAGATGGTGAATATGAGAATGCCAATGTTTATAAACTTCTTTATGAAGAATACGTTCAGGTAAAAGACACTGCGAATTTTTTGAAGACATTGGAAGACGGATTTGAAAAAATGCCGGAAGATCC
The DNA here is from genome assembly GCA_964582935.1 of uncultured Paludibacter sp. Taxonomy (GTDB): domain Bacteria; phylum Bacteroidota; class Bacteroidia; order Bacteroidales; family Paludibacteraceae; genus Paludibacter. The sequence continues at coordinate 1,343 of CAZOUH010000241.1, read as the reverse complement.
GTGGTTCATTCAAAATTTGATTAATTATTATTTATCTAATAACCTGACAGCTGACTCTAAAGTGTATATAGACAAAGCCATTGAAATTTCACCCAATGAAGCGGTCTATTATTATATCAAAGCAAAAATTTTTGAAATAGAAGAAGATGACGCGAATGCCAGACAGTTATATGATAAAACCCTTGAGTTGGATCCCAATTATGCGGACGCCTATGCCGGTATCGGTGTTTTAATCATTAATCAAGGTGAAAAAATATTAGATGATGCAGCGTATAAATCTGATAAAGAGTACAACTTAGCCAAAAAACAGGCAAATGAACTGTTTAAATCGGCAATTGACTATTTTATAAAAGCCAATGAAATCAATCCGGAAGAAACCATCTACAAAAGAAACCTCAAAACCTTGTACTATCGCTTAGATATGAGTAAGGAACTGGAGGAGATTGAAAAGGAATTGGGTTATTGATAACGTGATAGTCTAACCGGCTTTTCAAAATCTTATCCCAACCCTGAGATCGGCATAATGCAATTTGAAGCGTTTCTCCTGATCAAATTGAGGATAGGGATTGTAATGGCGTACCGTCCACCCATAATTCAACATATTGACTGATTTTGAAAGCGCATCATTTCCCGGAAGGATGGTGTATCCGATAGGCACCGATATGTAGGAAGCGTTCTTGGTGCCGTCGAAACCACTCAATTGCCAGGCGTAATCGAACAAGACACCATAGCCGTGAGAATTATTTAAATTGATATTGTCGGAATGAGAGAACAAATTTCTGTAACCGAAATCAAAACTATACTGAGCAGGAGCTTTTTTAATTTGCTGAGCCGACAGGAATACAGGTTGAAAAAACACAAAACAAACACAAATCAACAATATATTTTTGATATGCATGGCAGATAAAGATTGATGCACTTGTATAACAATCCAAATCCGGATATGTTCATTGCTGATAGAGAAAAGATCAGCCACAAAAAAAGCTTATCATCATCAACTGATATAAGCCTTTCTGTAGCGGGAACGAGAGTTGAACTCGTGACCTTCGGGTTATGAATCCGACGCTCTAACCACCTGAGCTACCCCGCCATTCGTAAAAACGAGTGCAAAGATAAGATAATTCGGTAAAACTGCAAATAGAATCTTAGAAATTTTCTGAAAATGACATAGAATGTGAACCTAATGACTCCAATTCATTTTAATTTACTTTTACTCCCCGCAACCCGCAATCCCGTCACTCACTTATATTTCATACCCAAATTTTGCATCACAAACGCCCATACATCAGTTTGTGCATCAATAATTTTGCTGATGGGCTTGCCTGCACCATGACCGGCTTTGA
>CAZOUH010000240.1:0-2193 GCA_964582935.1 uncultured Paludibacter sp. | reverse complement strand
TTATCCTGAAAGGAGTCGGACAGGGCAGAAGTTTCATCGGAAAGCACGCCCGGAAGCAAACGCACAATAGCATCAGCCATCATGGCTGCGGGTATCTCACCACCGGTCAGCACAAAATCGCCTACGCTGATTTCTTTAGTTATCAAATGCTCACGGATTCTGTGATCTATACCCTTATAATGTCCGCACAAAATAATCAGATTTTTCGCCATGGATAATTGATTTGCCATGGGTTGGGTGAATTTTTCACCATCGGGGGAAGTGAAGATGATTTCGTCGTAAGTCCGTTCTGCTTTCAGCTTACTGATGAGGCGATCCACAGGTTCAATCATCAATACCATGCCAGCCCCAAAACCATAGGCATAATCATCAATGCGTTTGTGTTTGTCCACCGCATAATCACGCAGATTATGCACCACAATCTCTACCAAATTTTTCTCTTGCGCCCTTTTCAGGATGGAAAAATTCAACGGACTGTGCAACAATTCAGGAACAGCAGCTATGATATCTATACGCATTTCGCTCAATTTTAAAAAAGCAAAAGTACAAAAATTGAAGCAATTAAAGGTTAGATGAAAGCCATTTGCGCATTTCTTCAGGCGATTTGTTGCGCCGACGAGCATAATCGAGCAGCTGCTCTTCATCTATCTTACCTACCACAAAATACTTGGATTGCGGGTGCGCAAAGATAAGTCCGCAGACCGAAGCATTGGGCGACATAGCCCCGTGCTCCGTCAATTGAACGCCTATTTCATTAAATTGAATGAGCGGATCTAAATCGAAAATCACCGATTGATCGGGCAAGGAGGGATAACCCACCGCCGGACGAATACCCTGATAATGCACCTTAAACATTTCGTTGATATCCTCAGGCTCGTCGGGCGCATAGCCCCAATATTGCTTGCGGATTTGATAATGCAACCATTCCGCCGTGCCTTCTGCCAATCTTTCCGCCAATATCTTGGCTAATAATGCCTTGTAAATATCCTCTTCTTTTTCATATTGTGCAGCAAATTCTTCTACACCCAAAACTGTATTGGCAAACAGCCCTATATAATCTCCCGCAGGATTGATAAAATCAGACAAAGCATAGCAATATCCTTCGGGAGAAGCTTTTTGTTGACGCAAAGTCGGCAGGAAAACCTTCTTTCCTTCCGGATCAATGATGATATCATTTCCTTCGGCATAAGCCGGATAAAACCCAATATTGGCATTGATTTGCAAAGCCTGCTGTTGTTCAAATTCCTCCAAAATAGCCAAAGCATCTTTGTAGAGTTTCAGGGCTTCTGCTGCCTTTTCTCTATTCCCTTCGGGAAGATTTTGTAACCAGAATTTTTCATCTTCAGAAGAAAGAACAGCCTCCGCTATTCCCTCATATTTGCCGGGGATGCGCCAAGCCATAAACAAATACGACCAATGGATATAGGGAATAATCTCCCGCAGGGGAATATCCCTTAATTCAATCAAACCTAATGTATTAGGAATTTTTTGCATTGTTAATCATTAAAGTCAAGCCATCAACACTAAACTCAGTGCCATCACAGCCATACCGCCTATCAAACCATAAATTGCCACATGGTGCTCACCATATTCTTCTGCCGTAGGCAAGAGTTCATCTAAAGAAATATACACCATGATACCGGCTACGGCAGCGAAGATAAAACCGAAAACCGAATCGGTGAAGAACCATTTCAATAAGAAATAACCAATGACAGCACCAATTGGTTCAGCCAAACCGGAAAGGAAAGATAAAATAAATGCTTTTTTCTTGCTGCCTGTGGCATAATAAATCGGGACAGATACCGCTAAACCTTCGGGGATATTGTGAATGGCGATGGCAACAGCGATACTGACACCTAAAGTCGGATTGGTTAAGCCTGCCATAAAAGTTGCCAAACCCTCCGGAAAATTGTGGATGGCAATGGCAACGGCGGAGAACAAACCCATGCGCATCAGTTTTTTATTATTGATTGTCAGGCTGTCGTAATTTTTTGTCTTTTTGATTTCGTGTGGATTATCCATGGAGGGAATCAATCTATCGATGATGGCAATAAAAGCAATGCCGGCAAAGAAAGCGATGGTGGTGTACCAATATCCGGTTTTAGCACCAAACTCATGCATCAATGCCTCCTTTGCCTTAAAAAATATCTCCACCAAAGACACATATATCATCACGCCGGCAGAAAACCCAAG
>CAZOUH010000239.1:0-2200 GCA_964582935.1 uncultured Paludibacter sp. | reverse complement strand
TGCCTGTGTCGGAAATGAGCATTTCACAAATCTGCACTTTTAATTCAGCAATATTTCTCTAAACTGCACTTTAAATTCGGCAATTATGCTATGTGTTTTATCTTAATTTTTCACCAATAATCACTTTGCAAGATAAATACAATAGTTTATCTTTGTTCTTTGCTTAGATAACTCATTAATCATAATTCAGATAAAATGCATACCTCCATACGTTTTTTTGATGATCGCGAAGTGCGCGCTGTATGGGATGATGAAAATTCCAAATGGTGGTTTTCCGTGTTGGATTTGGTGGCGGTACTAAGAGATCAAAGTGATTATACGAAAAATCGAAATTACTGGAAATATCTTAAAGCCAAATTAAAAAAAGAAAACAGTGAGTTGGTTAGTGCCACTACCCAACTGAAATTGTTGGCTAATGATGAGAAACGCTATTTGACTGATATGTTAGATTATCAAGGCATAATTGCTTTGGCTAAAGAGTTTCCAAGCAAAAATGCCAATAGATTTATTGAATGGTTTTCCTATAGTGACGAAAGCATAGATGGAAAAAGTAAAACCAAAGCTTACGCACTCTTCGAGAGTAGTTTTATAGATAGTATTGAAGTCGGTACAGCCAAAGGTTTGCAACAAATACACGCCTATTTATTTGGTGGTTTATATGATTTTGCGGGACAAATCCGTCAGAAGAATATTTCAAAAGGAGGCTTTCAATTTGCTGTTTCACGTTTTTTGGCTGAGACTTTAAATCAAATAGATGCTATGTCTGAGACCACTTTTGATGCAATAGTTGAGAAATATGTTGAAATGAATATTGCTCATCCATTTATGGAAGGCAACGGCAGAAGCACACGCGTTTGGTTGGATTTGATATTGAAAAATCGCTTAGAAAAATGTGTGGATTGGAGTAAAATAAGCAAGCAGGATTATATGCATGCCATGAAACTAAGTCCAATTAATGTCAAGCCTTTAAAAAACCTGTTGGAAAATGCTTTAACTCCTAAAATTCATGATCGCGAAATGTTTATGAAAGGTATTGATTATTCGTATTATTATGAAGAAAACGAATGAATAACCCAATTGCACTTTTAATTTGGTAATATTTTGCTTCATTCCTTTGTTAGTTCAAACTTTCAATTCATCTTTGTAATCTGCATTAATTTAACGACCATTAATTTAATGGCTATTATTTTAGATGGTTGATTATTTTATGTACTTAAATTGCTGTCAATGCCTGAAATAAGACAACCCGTACCCCGTAACCCGTACCCCGTAACCTGTAACCCGCAACCTGTAACCCGCAACATGTAACCCGCAACCCGCAACCCGCACCTCGTAACTCGAAATATTCCAAAACAATTCCCTATATTCGTAGTTCCATTTAAAAACTCAGTTAAAAACAGAGCCACATCATGCATTATCAGTTTAGAACGTTATCATTTTTTAAATTCACGCTCGTCATTGCACTGATATTCTTTAGTTTTGCCTCATGCATTCCCGGTCCTCCGCAATATGTGGGACCGAAGTCGAGGGCTAAGATGAATCAACAAGAACAAGCAGAACAGCATGCTGAACGAACTGTAAAGACATCTCAACAAGAAGGTAAGACTTCAACATCAAAGAGAAAGTCGGCTGAAAAAAATAGGCAAACAATTCAGTCAGAGCAATCCGATCAATTTAAAACCGGCAAGGTGGTGAAGGTGTTTGATGGAGATACTTTTGAGATTTTGTTGGAGGGGAAGACAACGGCAAAGGTGAGGATGGAAGGCATTGATGCACCGGAGGGCGGAATGCCATATTATAGGGTGTCCAAGCGATTTTTGACAGAGCTATGTGCGGGAGAAATTGTAAAGATAGCCATTAAAGAGAAGGATCAGTATGGACGTTATGTGGCTTTGACTTATTTGGAAGATGGCAGGGAACTGAGCCATGAAATGGTAAGAGCGGGTTTGGCATGGCATTATAAACAATATGATAAAAGACAATCATTGGCAGATTTGGAGATAGAAGCGCGTCATGAAAAGCGTGGATTGTGGCAGGAGAAAGACCCCATGCCACCTTGGATAGCCAGAAAATTGCGCAGACAAGGTGTCTCAACCAAAGATTCCTTTGATATTCAAAAGCATAATCAATAGGGAGAGAATTGGTCATTCCGACTGCACTCAATGGCAGCTAAGATCATAATCAAACAAAATCATTATAA
>CAZOUH010000238.1:0-2201 GCA_964582935.1 uncultured Paludibacter sp. | reverse complement strand
GGTTTGTTTCTACACGTAGTAAAAACCAGGTTTTGAATACAGCCCGTAAAGATAAGGGAACTCTGTTGGCATCCGGGTTTATTGCCGGCGGTGCCTTGATGGGAGTTGTCAGCGCCCTGATTAAGTTTATCCAGACTACTATGGCTGAAAAGAAAATTGCAGCCTTGGGTGAAGCAGTGAGTCCTGAAGTTATCAATGGTATCAAAGAAAGCCATTCTTTCTTTCTGACAGCTTGGGAAAGCAGTGCAGGATCACAGTGGTTGGCAATTGCTATGTATGCAGTGTTGATTGTATATTTTGCCTGGGATGCGATGAGAACGAAAGGCATTCGTTAAAGAAGCTGTCTCAAAAGTCAATTAGCACACTGATGACACTGATAAAACGAATGGAAGCAGATTTAATACGTGCTGGTTATTCCCCTTATTTCAATCTCTTATTTTTCCTCAATGCCACATCATACGCCAATGCATAGTATTGAATAAACTCTGACCACAAGGCTTTTTTGGCGATGGCTGCTGCCTTTTTGCCAATGGCTGTGCGGGCTGTTTTGCTCAATTGAGCGTACTTGTGAATGGTTTCAGCAATTTGCTTGGCTACTTCATAAGCATTGTAATCTGAACGGTGGATAATGGCTACTCCCTCTGTAATATCATTGGAATATGCGGAGGACCATTCGCCGAATCCTGATAAATCAGTGGTGATAGTGGGAACGCGAAAAGCAATGCTTTCTAAGGGCGTATATCCCCATGGTTCATAATAGGAGGGAAAAACTGACAGGTCGAATCCTATCAATAAATCATAATATGTTTTGTTGAAGATGCCGTCAAAGCCATTCAGATAAGCCGGCACGAAAATAACTTTCACCTTGTCTGTTTGTTTGTTTCTGAGATGAAACCAGTCAATGGACTGCAATACCGGATCTTGATGGGGATGGTGCAATTCGTGGGTTGTAATGCAATTTCTCCCCTTAGATTGAAGATCAGGATCTTTCAGTGCATGCTCCAAATCTATACACGGACCTTTTATCCAAGCCGGAACCATGATGAAAGCCACCACTTCATGATCAACGCCCGACCTGTCATTCAAATACTTCAAAGACTCAATGAATACGTCCAAACCTTTGTTTTTGAACTCATAGCGTCCTGCTGTTGCAACAAAGAGTGCTTCATCGCTCAAGGGATAACCCAATAGCGTTTCTGCTACTTTTTTAAGCTGTGCGCGGGCTTCATTTCTTTTGGGAGCAAAAGCTCTTCCTTGCGGAACAAAGCCATTCTCAAAACCATTGGGCGTAACTACATCCGGTTGTTTATCCAATAATTGAGTACATTCCTTGGCAGTGATGTTACTTACGGTTGTAAAACAGTCAACCAGATGCGCTGCACGTTTTTCGGTGGAATGTTTGGATACCATATTCAACTCTTCAGCCATTTGATCCCCATTGTATTCATACAGATAATCGTACAAAGGCTTGTGATTACCGGCAATGGAGCGACCAATAGAAGTGGCATGTGTGGTGAAGAGGGTAGCGATATGGGGTAATTTATCCTTGATGTAGAATACACCAAAGGAAGTCATCCATTCATTGAAATGAGCAGCGATTTTTTGCTTTTTCGTTAGTTTGAAAAACTGATAGAAACTTTCAATCACCATCCCCGAAGCATAGCCAAACATGGATGATTCATCATAATCGCCATAAGCCGGCAAAGAATTGACACCCGCTGTTTCCCATACTTTGCCGTAGATTTCGTTTTTCTTCAACAAGAGGATGTTGAAATCGACCAAGACAGCAATGGGTCGTCCGGGAATTTTCCATCTGCCTATGCGGATAGAGAGATTATGCGTTTTAGATATGGCTTCTTTCCATCCCGGAAAGGCAGACTTATCTTCCTCGAAATAAGGACTGTTTTTATCACGCCATACATCCGGACCAATGAATATCAGTTTATCGTTATATTGTTGAGTTAAAGTAGCTGCACGGGTGGATAGCACGGTATATATACCGCCCACCATATTGCACACTTCCCAGCTTGTTTCAAATATATATTCGGGTTGTTTGAGTTGTTTCATATTGGTGACTCCGGCAGGATTCTAACCTGCGACCTTCAGAACCGGAATCTGACGTTCTATACAGCTGAACTACGGAGCCTTTATTAATTTGCGGTGCAAAAATAGTAAAAAAAACTGAATAGTAGGTATTTGAA
>CAZOUH010000237.1:0-2222 GCA_964582935.1 uncultured Paludibacter sp. | reverse complement strand
AAAGATAATCCTCTTTCAAAGTCTGATTTGGGTTTCTTTCTGCCGAAGCCGAAACTAAGTCCTAACTGCACATTGGTATTCGCTTTCGTAAGCGGTATATACTGAGGATTGAATCTTGTCGGGACATAGTCGCAGGCAAGAAATATATTGGCTAAGAATAAATTAAGCCCAACCCCAACTCCAAAACTCTGGGCTACACCGCCCAACAATGAGTAACTACCGGAGACATTAAACATAGGAATCGGTTTGAAATTAACCATACCGGTCAATTCCGCAATATTGTTGTAAGGCATGAAATGATTGGAATATAGAAGACCGACACTCACCCTGTCTTTCCATGTGCCGGCTTCAATACCGACATGAAGCGTTGGTGACAGTTTCTCTACATAATCATCATTTTCGTCAACAAATTCCGGTTGAATCATATCCATCATTTGTTCTTGCAGCGCAGCAAACGGATCATCCCCTTCTTCCATGCCGCCAAAATTAAAGTCTTCTAAACCTGCATACTCAATCCTGCCTTGTGCACGTGCTACATGATTAAATTCTTTCTTCCATTTGATCCGACCTATATCCAACACAGCTGCCGATACATTAACAGTCAATAAAGGGGAATGTAAAACAGCATAATTTACACCCAAATCAGCAGCGAAGCCCATCCCTGCAAGTCCCGGTTTCACATACTGAAAATCTTCCAAAGGGTTCTCTGCATTGGAATCGAACTCAAGTCCTGCAGCATGAATATTCAATTCTGCTTGCGACTCAACCGTCCATTGATCCTGCCGCATATCAATCAGCAAACGGTCGATACCCACTTTTGCTCTTGCACCTCCGGCGAGGAATTTACCTTTTACACCCACCCGAAGTCCGTCGATGATTTCATACGATGAACCTAAAGATGCTTCACCCAGCATACCGGCTGTGAAGCTCAGATCTTTAATATCATATACATCCCCGTCCTCAGCCGACATGCCGTTTTTGAAGAATTCAAAAAATGGTTTGGGAATATTCATATGGGTTGTAGCACGAGTAGCTATCTCAAAATTCCAAAAAGATTGTTTAACGAAAAAGCCAAAAGCCAACAAACTCAAGCGATTGTTTATGCCGATGTAATTATTGTCCTGCAACTGACTTAAAAACTGATCCGGTGTAACACTTGGATGCATAAAAGTCAGTAAGGGTCCGCCATTCGGATCAGGAAAAATAAAATTCGTAAAACCTAAGTTTGACTGCGACTCAATCACCGTTGAACCAATCACCGGATAAGAAAAATACCCCCTTGCGGGAACTAATGCCGGATTCAACAGGTGATTATACGGAGCATTGTCCATGAAGTAACCAATTTTCGCTACGGATTGTGCATGTGCAGGTTGCAGCGCTAATAAGATGGCTGCTATACCGATTATGATTTGATATCTCAACTGTTTCATATGCCTGTGGTTTAATAGTTTTAAGGTTGATTTTTATAATGTTATATTGATGCCTCCAAGCACGCGTGCTTTCAGATTTGCTTTGATGAAGTTAGAGGGCTTGATGGGCGTTCCTGCAACCGTTTCATTAGAAGTCGCTTTAAATACAAGCACTACTTTATTCAAATCGTTAATATTTTCCAACCCTTCATCTAATCTTATTTTGATGTTCGAGTCCACCCCACTTCCATCGGGTGCACCTGCAAGGATGGTTTGTGGCGATGAGGTTCCCAATATATTAAAATGATCATCCATCAACTGCAATTCTAATTCAAGATCCAAAGGAATGGAATTGGTAATTTTTGCCACGATTTCCAAAGCACCTGTTTTTAGGTTGGAGTCTCCGAAATCTAAATTGACATTATCGATAGTATCTCTCAATAATATACTCAAATCTTTGCCAAAGGAGAAGGGTATGGTGATGTCATATTTAACCTTCAATTTATAATCAGCTACCAAATCTATCATATGTTGTACGCCGGTATTGATATGCGGTGTGAACTCAACTTTGACAGAGTCCGGTATGGGTTTGAACAGATTTTGTAAATTTGTTTCCACAAAGGTGTAATCATTGGGCATACCCGATTCTTTGGGAGCAAACCAATAGCCTGTTTGTATGATTTCATCCGGGGAATTAACTTTTGGCAGACTGAAATTCAGATTGATCTTTTCATCTGTCAGGGCATTTCCATCAACGTATTTAGTCAGTGATAATTCGGTATCCACCGGAATGCCTACATTACTCTCCGTTTT
>CAZOUH010000236.1:0-2229 GCA_964582935.1 uncultured Paludibacter sp. | reverse complement strand
TTAATACGGATAATTAATGTGTCGTTTGAAGATGTGATTTCCGTGTATTTCGACAATTCTTCCGGCATACACACTTGATTGTGCTTTTGCGTGTCTGTTGGCGGAGTAACTGAGAGAACGCCATGAGGATAGACATTATACTCATTGTTGAAGTCGTCTAACTTTGTCTCCAATAATATGGTTCGGTAAGCATTTATTGCTGTTGGGATAATGTTTTCCTGCGAAATCGCCGATTTAGATGCACCAGAAGTCCAACTGTAGTTAGCTCGTTCCGAAAACGAGAAACCGATGATAAATGCGGAGGAGACAAGCAGTATGGAGAGTAGGATTCCTATGATTATTTTGGTGGATGGTCTCATGTTTCTTATTGTTTTTCTTGTTGTTTTACATATAGTTTATACTTTGCTACAATATCTTCAATGGGAATATCTAACAGATGGATTTGTTTGAAAAAATCCGCCATTTCATGTTGAAGAAATTCAGTTTTACGCAGATGCAGTATCTTTTCTTTGGCTCCCACAGCGACAAAATAGCCGATGCCGCGTTTGTTGAAAATAATTTCCGATTGCTGCAAGTAATCAAAAGAGCGCATGACAGTGTTAAAATTCACTTCTACCATTGAGGCGTACTCGCGAACGGACGGAATACGCTCCCCTTCCGTGTATTTGCCAAGTAAAATTCCTTCACAAATTCGCTCTGCTATTTGAAGGTAAATTGCTTTATTATCTCTGAAATTCATAATTACAAACGTTTAATTATTTCTGATTCCTTAAACCGGACAACAGCCAGCGTCCAGTTTAATATTGTGAAAAAGAGAAAGATACCAGCTAAAAACAGCAATGCTGTCCTTTCATCTATGTGTGGTGACCCGAATGATTCTATAATATTTCCAAACTGATGGATATCTTTATAAAAAATAGAAATCACCCATCTGTAAATAAAGAAGAATAACAAAGCTATTACAATCAATGCTGAAAATGTCTTCACGAAACTGGCTTTCTCCCAAAATGTAGCTCCGAGGATAAATAACGATTGCAAAAAGGCATAGAAAGATACCACAGTAAAAAATACCTTGAAAGAAGGGAATATATTAAGATACCGGTCATAGTTCCCCTTTCTTGCGAAAAGATAGGATAAATCAATCATTTTGTTATCTATATCGGGAAATCTCATTGACAGAAAACCCACACGCAAAATATCTACAACCCAAAGCACTACGAAAAAAACAATGATGTATCCGACCGTAACAATCAGCCAGCGCGAGAATATTTTTTCAAAATTCGAGGACGGATTCGTTAAATAGGCAATCCGTTTGGTTTTGTTACGCATAGGCTCCATCAAGCTCGCTGCTACTAAAATACCGAATATCAAAAACATAAAACTCACGTACAGCAATAGTTCTATATTTAAACTGTCTAAAGAATAGCGTGTAACTTCTCCAACCTGATAAGAATATCTGCCGTAAAATCGCGAGTAGGAATACCAGGTCAACACAACAAACATAATTCCGAACATAGCCAGAATTTGATACATATAGCGTTTCCAGTTTTCCTGAAAATCTTTGGATAAAACTAATCCGAATCGCCTGAAGTCAAATGTATTGTTCATAATTTTCGATTTTAATTATTTAATTGGCTTTTTTCTGTTTCAAACAAGGCTTTTATCTGTTGCGGATTGCTTAACGTACCGTTAAACAGGGTTTCTAAATTCAAGATGCTTTCATCCCCGTTCTCATTGGGCAGCATGGCGTTGTAGCCTTGCAGCGATGGCGAAAAATACAGCGCCTTGTTTTCATCGATTTCTTTTGCACCGGTGGCAAAATAAAGTTTTTCGCAAATGTCTGTTGCCGAAGCATGCAGCAAGGTCTTGTTTTCCTCAAGGATAATGACGTGCTCAATTAGTTTTTCGACATCCTGCACCTGATGGGTGGAAATAATTATGCTCCGGTCTTCCGCCATATTCGATGCGATAAACTTTTTAAACTGGCTTTTGCCCGGAATATCAAGCCCATTTGTCGGCTCATCCATCATCAGCAACGAAGTGTTGGTTGCCAAAGCAAAACTCATAAAAACTTTTTTCTTTTGTCCCATTGACAATGCACTTAAATTGATGTTTCTTACCGCATCCAACTCAAAATGCTTTAAATTATCAGCAAGTTGCCCGTAGCTGAATTTCGGATAAAAAGGACTGTTAATCTGAATGTACTTTTTCAGAGAAATGTTCGGGAGT
>CAZOUH010000235.1:0-2229 GCA_964582935.1 uncultured Paludibacter sp. | reverse complement strand
TGGCTTCTGCCCCTATGGTTATCAAGGACGATCCGACTTTGATGTTTACCAATGCTGGTATGAACCAATTTAAAAACATCATCTTAGGCAATGATCCTATTAAATATCCTCGCGTTGCCAATTCGCAAAAATGCCTGCGCGTAAGTGGCAAGCATAATGATTTGGAAGAAGTGGGACATGATACCTATCATCATACTATGTTTGAGATGTTGGGAAACTGGTCTTTTGGTGATTATTTTAAAAAGGAAGCCATTGCGTGGGCATGGGAATATCTCACTGATGTGTTGAAATTGGAGAAGGATAGGCTTTATGTTTCCGTGTTTGCCGGTGCTCCTGAAGAGGGCTTGGAGCGCGATGATGAAGCTGCTGATTTTTGGCTGCAATTTGTTCCCGAAGACCGTATCATCAATGGTAGCAAAGCTGATAATTTTTGGGAAATGGGCGATACCGGTCCGTGCGGTCCCTGCTCCGAAATCCACATTGATTTAAGAACTGATGCTGAACGAGCGAAAGTAGATGGCAGAACTTTGGTCAATGAAGACCATCCGCAAGTCATAGAAATCTGGAATAATGTATTTATGCAATACAATCGCAAAGCGGATGGTTCGTTGGAAGAACTTCCTGCCAAAGTGATTGACACGGGTATGGGCTTCGAGCGACTGTGCATGGCTTTGCAGGGTAAGCAATCCAATTACGACACAGATGTTTTTCAACCTATTATCAAAACCATCAGCAAGTTGAGTGGCATCAGCTATGGTGCCAACGAGCAATCAGATATTGCGATGCGCGTAATTGCCGACCATGTGCGCACCATTGCTTTTTCAATAACGGACGGACAGCTACCCTCCAATGCCAAAGCCGGCTATGTGATTCGGCGCATTTTACGCCGTGCCGTGCGTTATGCTTATACATTTTTAAATCAACATCAAGCATTTATGTATCAGTTGATTGATGTGTTGATTGAAGTGATGGGCAGCGCATATCCTGAATTGATGGCACAAAAGACTTTGATAGAAAAAGTCATCAAAGAAGAAGAAGATTCGTTCTTGAGAACCTTGGAAACCGGCATCAAATTATTGGATAAAAACCTACCTACCAATGGTATATTAAGCGGAACAGTTGCTTTTACACTGTATGATACCTATGGCTTCCCATTGGATTTGACAGAGTTGATTTTGCGCGAAAAAGGCATGGAAGTCAACCATGAAGAATTTAATGCCGCAATGCAGCAACAAAAAGACAGGGCGCGCAATGCCGCAGCTATTGAAACAGGCGATTGGGTTGCCGTACGCGAAGGCGACAGTCGATTTGTGGGTTATGATTACACGGAATTTGACACAGAAATTCTTCGCTATAGAAAAGTCAAGCAAAAAAACAAAGAATATTATCAATTGGTATTATCCAATACCCCATTTTATGCTGAAATGGGCGGACAAGTGGGTGATACAGGAATGTTGAAATCTGAAAATGAAACCGTCACTATATTAGATACCAAGAAAGAAAACAATCTTTCTGTGCATATTACTACTACGCTGCCCAAAGATGTCACTGAAGCATTTACAGCCATCGTTAATGTAGAAAAGCGTTCTGCTACCGAAAGCAATCACTCGGCTACACACTTGTTGCATGAAGCTTTGCGCGAAGTATTGGGTACACATGTAGAACAGAAAGGTTCTTTTGTGAGTCCGGAAAGTCTGCGTTTCGACTTCTCCCACTTCCAAAAAATGACCAAAGAAGAAATACGGGCAGTAGAAAGGATAGCCAATCAAAAAATCAGGGAGAACTTCCCTTTGGTAGAAACGAGAGAGATGCCCATTGCGGAAGCACAAGCTATGGGTGCCATGGCTTTATTTGGTGAAAAATACGGTGAAACAGTGCGTGTGGTGCAATTTGGTACTTCAGCCGAGCTATGCGGAGGTACGCATGTGGATTCCACCGGCACCATCGGCATGGTTCGCATTGTTTCTGAAAGCTCCATTGCAGCAGGTATTCGCCGCATTGAAGCCATCACCGGAGCAGCGGTGGAGAAACTCTTGGATACAGAGCAGGACATTCTTGCTGAGGCTAAAGAGATATTGCACAATGCGCCAGATGTGCTGAATGCCATTCGCCGCCAGGCAGAGGAAAATGCTGCATTGAAAAAGGAAGTAGAAGCTTATCAGCATGAGAAAATCATGCAGTTAAGAAACGAGCTTTTGGCGAATGCAGTCGAAATGAACGGAATCAAAA
>CAZOUH010000234.1:0-2230 GCA_964582935.1 uncultured Paludibacter sp. | reverse complement strand
GTTCTTAGTTCTTAGTTCCTCTTTCCCGCATGCTTCCATCGATTATGCGACCACAGCCAAAATTCAGGATGGGCTACAATGCTTTCTTCTAAAAGTCGCATGAATGTTTCAGTGATTTCATAATCTTCCGTTGCAAGAGGATCGACGGCTATGGGTTTAACCTTCGCGTGATAATGTCCTCTTTTAACCCTTTGAATATCTAAATAATAAACCGGAAATTGATACTTCTTTGCCAACTGCTCAGTGCCTAAGAAAACCGGTGTTTCTTGATTCAAGAATTGCATGCGATGGCGAATGTTTCGGGCTTTCGGACTTTGATCAGAAATCATTACATAAATTCCCGTCTCAGCACTTTGTTTCATCTCTACCATTTTGCGAATCAGGCTGTTCCTTTCAACACTTACCGCTCCAAAACGACTTCTCAGTTGGATCATCATTTTGTCGTAATGCTTGTTTTTCAATTTTTGATACACGGGGTAAGGAAGTAGTCCCGGAGGCAATTGCAAGCCAAAAACTGAGATCCATTCCCAATTACAATAATGCCCTAACATAAGCATGATGCTTTTCCCTTCTGCAGCGTGATGATACAACAACTCAGGATTTTCAACCGTCATCCGTTTACTCATCTCCTCAACAGGCGCATGCAGCTGCCTGATGATTTCCATCCACAAGTCACAGAAGAAATGGTAAAATCTCTTTTCAATATTGATGATTTCAACTTGTGAATAGTCGGGAAAAGCGCGCGTCAGGTTTTTTCTGACAACCTTTCGTCTGTATCTTATCAGATGGTAAACAACAGGAAAAATCAAATCTGACAACACGTACAAAGCACCCAATGGAAGCCATGCGATGGTCCAAA
Source organism: uncultured Paludibacter sp. (assembly GCA_964582935.1). Taxonomy (GTDB): domain Bacteria; phylum Bacteroidota; class Bacteroidia; order Bacteroidales; family Paludibacteraceae; genus Paludibacter. Next base: position 1,371 of record CAZOUH010000234.1, on the reverse strand, counting down.
TCAAACCATAAATCAAATAGAAAAACATAGGCGGCTATTATCTATTCGTAAATACCAATAGATTTACCATATTCATATTCGCCTTCCAAGATATGACTGATTTCTTCTTCCGAGATGTTCATAGCATCTTTTTCAATGCACTTTTTCAAATACAAAAACATATCTTCCTCGTCAATATCTGCAGCTTCGGCAGTATCTTCCTCAATTAAACCTTGTTCGTCGTAAAACTCATAAATAACATCTAACACGTATTCAATCTTTTCTTCTGTAACAATAGCTTTTAAATCGGCTGGTAAGCTTTCGATGATGAATTTGACAGCTTCAGCATCGTCGTAAAATAATAAATCGTCTTCTGTTTTCATACGTAAAATTTTTATTTTTCAGGAAAAAACTAAATGGTAAATATGTAATTCAGTTGTCAAAGATATGGGTTTATTCTGATGAAACAGCATAATTTTGTAAGAATTTTATTGAAAAAAACACCCAAACAAATCTTTCAGTTTAAAATAAAATCTTATATTTGAAGGCTCAATTAAAAATTACCACTCATGAAAGTAGGTTTAATCGGCTTTGGTAAGACCGGAAGAGCAGTGGTTTCAGTGATATTAAAGCATCCAAATTACGAATTGGAAATGGTGTTGTGTTTGTTGCAGAGCACATCATCAACAGGGAAAAAGGATTCTATCAGTATGAAGATATTTTTGAACCCCTTATAATTAGAAATTACGATGACAATTAAATTGTTTACTTTCAACCCTATACAAGAAAACACCTATGTTTTGCATGACGAGACCGGCGAGGCAGTCGTGATTGATGCCGGATGCTTTACCGTGCTTGAAAAGCAGCTGCTTCAAAGCTATATAGACGATAATCAATTGCAATTGGTACGGGTGTTAAATACACATTTGCATTTTGACCATCAGTTTGGCAATAAATTTTTATTCGATACTTATGGATTAAAACCAGAAGCCCATCAGGCTGATGAATTTTTGTTGGAACATGTGAAAGCCGGCAAGATGATATATGGTTTTCCTTTACAGGAAGACGCCCAGCCCTTGGGAGGATATCTAATAGAAAATCAATTTGTTAAATTCGGAAACACCATACTGAAAATCATACATGTGCCGGGACACAGTCCGGGACACGTAGTTTTCCACAACGAAAAAGAGAAAGTGTTGATTGCAGGAGATGTCTTGTTTAGAGGCTCCATCGGTCGTACCGATTTGGAGCAAGGGGATTATGCCACACTGATCAAAGGTATTCAGGAAAAATTGATGGTGTTACCCGACGAGACAAAGGTATATCCCGGTCACGGTCCTGACACAACCATTGGAAAAGAAAGAAGAGATAATCCGTATTTGTAGGATTGTT
>CAZOUH010000233.1:0-2244 GCA_964582935.1 uncultured Paludibacter sp. | reverse complement strand
AGCGAAACAGGCGCAGTCTTGACTTTTTGGTACTTTTTTGTCAAGAAAAAAGTACATGAAAAGAAAATAATATCAATCCAAAAGTCCCTATGGGGTTGGGGGTTGAATGATGAACGATGAATAACTCCAACACATACCATTTAAAATGAAAATCAAAGACATCACACAAATCATAGAATCCTTTGCACCACTTGCTTTGCAAGAGAGTTATGATAATGCGGGACTGATTATCGGTCAGCCGGAAGCTCCTGTGCAAGCTGCTTTGTTGTGCATTGATGTTACAGAGGCAGTCATTGAAGAGGCAAAATCTTTGGGCGCCAACTTAATCATTGCCCATCACCCACTGATTTTTAACGGATTAAAGAAGATCAACGGTTGTGATATGGTGCAACGTTGTGTTATCCAAGCCATTAAAAACGATATTGCGATTTATGCGGTACATACGAATATTGACAATGTGATTGATGGTGTAAATGGTAAAATTGCCGATAAAATCGGATTAAGCAATAGAAAAATTTTACAGTCTAAAAAAGGTATGTTAGTGAAAATCATCACTTTCGTACCTAAACTACATGTCCAGCGCGTTCGGGAAGCTATATTTGAAGCAGGAGGCGGACAAATTGGAAATTATGATGCATGTAGTTTTAACGCAGAAGGATACGGAAGTTTCAGACCCAATGAGGAAGCAAAACCTTTCGTGGGGAAATTGCATCAAATCCATTATGAAGAAGAAACGAAGATAGAAATTATATTACCGGCGTATTTACAAGGTCGTGCTGTCGAAGCCTTGATACAAGCTCATCCTTATGAAGAGCCGGCTTTTGATGTCATTCCCTTGTTGAACGCGCACAAAGAAATAGGCTCAGGCATCATCGGTGAATTAGAACATCCGGAAGAAGTGACCGATTTTATCCGGAGAATAAAGAAAGTATTTGACGTTAAAGTAGTTAGACATACAGCACTTATCAAAAACAACATCAACAAAGTGGCTGTTTGTGGTGGTGCAGGCAGTTTCTTGTTAGAAGAAGCCATTCGTGCAGGTGCAGATATTTTTATCTCCGGAGATTTTAAATATCACGAATTTTTCAAAGCTGAAAATAAAATAATCATTGCCGATCTGGGACATTTTGAGACAGAACAGTTTACAAAAGACCTGCTCTTTGAAATAATTCAAAAAAAATTGCCTACCTTTGCACTCCATATTTCTAAAATAAATACAAATCCCATTTTTTATTTATAACATAATGGCTAAAGTAGATCCGAAAATAGAAAAAGAAATTAGCGTAGAAGAAAAGTTATTTGCTTTGTATGACTTACAAAGAGTAGTCTCCAAGATAGATGAAATCAAAACACTTAGAGGAGAATTGCCACTTGAGGTACAAGACTTGGAAGATGAAATCGCAGGTCTAACCACGAGAATCGAGCATTTTGAGAAAGAGATAGGGGAGTACACGTCAATGATAGCTTCTAAGAAGATTTCGATTGAAGAATCCCGTATTAAAATAGCACGTTACCAAGAGCAACAGAAAAATGTGAGGAACAATCGCGAACATGAAAATCTTGAAAAAGAAATTGAATATCAGAACTTAGAAATAGAGTTGTGCGAAAAACACATACGAGAGTATAAAGCGCTGAAGGAAACGAAGACAGAAGAACAGAAGAGTACTACAACTCAATTGGCAGAAAGAAAATCAGATCTTGAAGCCAAAAAAGGAGAGTTAGATGAAATTGTCACAGAAACCAAGCAGGAAGAAGAAAAATTACGCGAAACAGCCAAGGAAATTGAAACGAAAATAGAACCGAGATTGCTGACTGCTTTTAAACGCATCAGGAAAAATGCACGTAACGGCCTGGCTGTGGTGTATATCAACCGCGACGCCTGTGGGGGATGCTTCAATAAAATACCCGCACAAAAACAATTGGATATCCGGTTAAGAAAGAAAATTATCGTTTGTGAATATTGTGGTCGTATTTTAGTTGACCAACAATTAGCTGGGGTAGCACCTGCAACAGAAACGGCAGAATAAATATATCAAATAGATTTTACAGATTTAAAATGTCTGAGAGGAAAAACTCTCAGACATTTTTTTTTAATTCAACCATACGTATATATTCAACAAAATTATTCACACAAGTAAAAAATACCAGACATATTATTAATGTGAATACAAAAACAAACCTAAATAACAACAATTTTATATGAATAAATTCACATTATCACATCGATATATTTACAAAGATATA
>CAZOUH010000232.1:0-2246 GCA_964582935.1 uncultured Paludibacter sp. | reverse complement strand
AAACCCGTATGCACATTCTTTACGAAGACAACCACATCATTGCTGTCAATAAATCCACATCAGATATTGTGCAGGGAGATAAGACGGGCGATATGCCTCTTTCTGAAAAGGTGAAACGCTACCTGAAAGAGAAATACAACAAGCCCGGAGCGGTGTTTTTAGGTGTGGTGCATCGACTCGACCGACCGGTCAGCGGGGTAGTGGTATTTGCCAAAACGAGCAAGGCTTTAACGCGATTGAATGAGCTGTTCAAGACCCGCCAAGTAGAAAAGGTTTATTGGGCAATTGTGAAAAATATGCCGGAAGAAACGGAAGGGAAGTTGGAGCATTATCTGCTTAAAAACGAGCAGCAGAATAAATCTTATGCCTATGACAACATGGTGTCTAAAGCCAAAAAAGCCATTTTGTCGTATCGATTACTGGGTCAATCGGAAAGCTATTTTTTGCTTGAGGTAAAGCTCGAAACCGGTCGTCATCACCAAATTCGCTGTCAGCTTGCCAAAATAGGTTGTCCCATCAAAGGTGATTTGAAATACGGCTTTCCGCGCTCCAATCCGGATGGGGGTATTTCGCTGCACGCAGGCTATGTCTCATTCATCCATCCCGTCTCTAAAGAACTGATACGGATCGAAGCTCCGGTTCCGCAAACAGACAATCTGTGGAAAGCGATGGCAGCATTTACAACCTGCGGGTAACGGCATAGGCAGGTTTACTTTCTTTCCGGTAGCGATTGACCGTGGTCACCACAAAAGTGTAATTTCCTTTTAGTTTGGGAAGAAGTTCATTCAACTCCACATAGTTTTCTGTGGTTAATGTAAGTATGTTGGCAGGGTCATTCATATTGCCGGTTTGTTTGCCTTTGAATGCATAGACTACGTAATAAGCGACTTGCAGACCGGCTTCTTCTTCCACAGCATCCCACATCAGATAAGCATCTTTGTGATCTTTGATGATCTTCAAATTCTCCGGTTGTCGTGAAAACATACCCATGACGTTTGGGTTTTCCGGACAAATAGCTTTGTGTCTGTAAAAGTTTGCTTGCAGACTGTCATTCAAGCCCTGTAGATTTTTCACGAATTTATTGGCACTGAAAAACATGGCACCATTGACTTCAGGATGGCGTTGGTTCATGCGCAACTGGCGGCATAGTTCATTGGGCGTTTGCCAAGGCTTGGTTTTGTTAAGTTCTAAAGCTGAGGCATACAAACCGATGTATAAGTTTTTGTGATACACGTTTTTTGACCACCAATCAACTAAAATCTCGTAATCCGCCACAGTTTTACCAATTTCCCAATATAGTTGAGGAACTACATAATCAATATTCCCTTCGCGAAGCCATTTGAGAATATCAGCATACAAATCATCATAATTTTGAACTCCTGCCCGCGTGGCAGAACCGGCAGGATCAACATTGTCATTTCTCCAAACGCCAAAAGGTGAAATGCCAAAATCTACCCATGGCTTGGAACTTTTGATGATTTGCTGGATGTCGGCTATCACCAAATCCACGTTGTTTCTACGCCAGTCACTGAGATTAGTAAAGCCGCGCGGAAATTTTTTGAAGGTTTCTTTATCCGGAAATTCCTTGCCCCTTACGGGATAAGGATAAAAATAATCATCCATATGCACGGCATCAATATCGTATCTGTCCACGATATCTTTGACGACCTTACATAAAAACGCTCGGGTTTCATCTAATCCGGGATTGAAATAATGTTTGCCATCATATTCCACAAACAAGTTTTTATTTTTATGATAAAGATGGTCTTTACTCAAACTGCTGATGGTATTATTATTCAACACACGATAGGGATTGAGCCAAACGTGCACCTCCATGCATCTTCTGTGTGCTTCATCGATGATAAATTGCAAAGGATCATAAAATGGCTCAGGCGCTACACCCTGTGTGCCGGTGAGGTATTTAGACCAAGGCTCTAAGATGGAAAGATACAGTGCATCAGCGGTAGGACGAATTTGAAATACCACTGTATTGATATTATTGGCAGCCAGCTGATCAAGCATATTTCTGAGAGAATCTTGCTGTTCTTTGGTCGAAGCACCTCTGGGAGGCCAATCGATATTTTCTACCGTAGCTATCCATACTGCACGCATTTCACGTTTCTTAGTGATAGCTGCACCTTCTAAGCGTACAGCCATAAAAATCATCACAAATAAAATTGATACAATAGAAAGTTTTGATTTCATGCAGGAAATTTAAAATTTTCGCAAAGATAATCATTTTAATG
>CAZOUH010000231.1:0-2268 GCA_964582935.1 uncultured Paludibacter sp. | reverse complement strand
CGGGGGAGTATAATTTCAACCTGTATCTGACCGAAAACTTGCATTACGACAGCATTTTTTCCAATTTATCGCAGAAGGAGTTATTCAAAAATTTATCTTTGACAGCCGGTGTCATTCAGGCAGGAGAAAGGATCATAGATAGAGGTGAGATAGTGAATGAGGAATTATTTCTGATTTTGCAATCCATGAAAATCGAATATGATCAGAGAAGGGCTGCCTTTCAACGTTCAAAGCTCGTACTGATAGGAGAAATCATAGTGATTACGGGATTAATCGTTATTTTTTATTTGTTTTTATACCTATTCAAACCAAGGATTTTCAACAACTTGAAGAATTTGATTTTTATTAATTTGATGATAATCATCATGATAGCCTTATCCTCTGTGGTCATCCAGCTGACAACGGTTAGTTATTTTATCATACCCTTTGCCTTATTACCCATCATCATACGTGTTTTCTTCGACCCCAGAACAGCACTTTTTGCGCACATCATCACAGTGTCGATAGCTTCTTTGATGGTAGACAATCCTTATCAATTTTTGTTGATACAGATTATAGTTGGTATGGCAGCTGTTTCGAGCTTGAAAGACATGACGCAACGCTCTCAATTAGTTCAATCAGCACTAATTATTTTTATCACATACAGCTTGATGTACTTGGCACTCGAATTTATCAGTGAAGGTGTATTTAATAAAATCTATTGGACACCACTGATTTACTTTGCCATCAGCAGTGCATTTTTACTTTTTGCGTACCTGTTGATTTACATTTTTGAGAAAATTTTCGGATTGATTTCTTCAATCACTCTTTTAGAACTGACTAATATTAACAGCGATTTGATGATGCAGTTTGCAGAAAAAGCACCCGGGACTTTTCAGCATACCTTACAAGTATCCAATTTAGCTACGGAAGCAGCAAAAAAAATCGGAGCTAACAGTCTGTTGGTGCGCACCGGAGCTTTATATCACGACATAGGAAAGATGGAAAATCCGGGATTGTTTATTGAGAATCAATACGGCGGACAGAATCCATTGGATGAATTGGAATTTTCGGAAGCAGCACAGAAAATCATTCAACATGTATCAGATGGTGTTAAAACTGCCAAGAAAGAACATCTTCCCGAGCAAATCATTCATTTTATAACTACCCATCACGGTCGCAGTAAAGCCAAGTATTTTTACAATGCATTTATCAATGCCAATCCGGGCATCAAACCCAACCCCTCTTTATTTACCTATCCCGGTCCTCTACCCGATACGAAAGAAACAGCCATTTTGATGATGGCAGATGCAGTAGAAGCCCGTGCCCGCAGCCTGAACGAATACAATGAAAAAAGTATTACCCATTGTGTGGAAGATATGATTAATACGCAAATCGCAGAAGGTCAGTTTAAAAAATCACCGCTTAGCTTCCGAGATGTTGAAACCATCAAATCAGTTTTCAAAGAGAAAATTATGAGTATTTATCATACAAGGATTGAGTATCCGGAGCTTAAAAGGGAATCTTGAGTGTTCCGAGTTTCGAGATCCGAGTTGTGGGTTGTGAGTTCCGCAACCCGCAACCCGGAACTTTAAAGCTTGTCAATCGCTTGCTGCAAGTCCGCCTTGATATCATCAATATTTTCAATACCTACTGACAAACGAATCAAACCTGGTTCAATGCCGGCAGCAATCTGATCTTCAGGAGATAGCTGTTCGTGTGTGGTCGCAGCCGGATGGATAATCAGAGATTTAGCATCACCAAGATTAGCTACATGACTATGTAATTGTACATTGTCAATCAACTTGTTGGCACATTCAGGGTCGCCTTTCAATTTGAAAGTCAATACGCCTCCAAAGCCTTTCTTCAAGTATTTTTTGGCAGTCTCGTGGTACTTGCTGCTCTTTAATCCAGGATAGTTCACATATTCCACAGCCGGATGTTGCTCCAACCATTCAGCTAAAAGCTGAGTATTATAAACATGTCGTTCCATTCTGAGCGACAGCGTTTCTAAACCTTGCAACATTAAAAATGAATTAAACGGACTGATGGCAGCACCCCAATCACGCAGCCCTTCAACGCGTGCGCGGATATTGAAAGCGATATTTCCAAAAGGACCACCAGCACCAAACACATCCCAGAATACCATGCCGTGATATCCTTCTGAAGGTTCGGTGAAAGCAGGGAATTTACCATTACCCCAATTGAATTTTCCGCTATCTACAATGATACCCCCTATGGAAGTACCATGACCGCCTATCCATTTGGTAGCAGACGAAACTACGATGG
>CAZOUH010000230.1:0-2281 GCA_964582935.1 uncultured Paludibacter sp. | reverse complement strand
TTCCTTCCGGAAGCTCTTTGAGTCATGATGACTTAAATGAAGTCATTGCAGTGATTAAAAGCATGTACAAAAAATAAATTGTGAATTTGGAGGAAAGATTATGATATTCCTTTATATCATAAGTTTACCTTTGAATTATAATTGTTTTAAAACGAGATATTGAAGGTGAAAATGCATGAATTAGAAAATCTTTTCCTACAATATTCAGGACGACAGCCTGATCACATTGAGGAGCTTCCTGTGTCCGGATCTAATCGCAAGTACTTCAGGCTACATGCTGATGGTGAGGTGGTGATAGGTGTTGAAGGAACATCGACAGAAGAAAATCAGGCATTCATTAGCATGTCTCGTCACTTTAAAAGTAAAGATTTACCGGTGCCCCAAGTGTTGGCTCAGTCTGACGACAAGCGGTTTTACCTCCAGGAAGATCTGGGTGATGTGGTGCTGTTCGATTTTGTAGCCGAAGGAAGAAATACCGGAATCTTCTCAGCAAAAGAAAAGGAGATGTTGCGTAAAACTTTGCACTTATTGCCTGCTATACAAGTGAAAGGTGCTGAGGGATTCGACTTTTCTGTTTCTTATCCTCAACCCGAATTTAATGCACGAACCATTCAGTGGGATTTGAATTATTTTAAATACTGCTTCTTAAAAGCTACAGGTCTCGAATTTTTAGAAGATAAGCTTGAAGATGATTTTCAAAGTCTGTCGGATGCCCTGCTCCAAACACCATCTGACGCTTTTATGTACCGTGATTTTCAGAGCCGCAACGTCATGATAAAAGATGACCAACCCTATTTTATAGATTTTCAAGGTGGAAGGCGCGGTCCGTTGCATTATGATATAGCCTCGTTCTTGTGGCAGGCAAGGGCAAATTTCAGTGAGGAGTTGCGGGAAGAATTGCTCGAAGATTACATAGTTGCATTGAAAAAATTGCGAAAAATCGATGCCGATGATTTTCGCAAACAACTGAAAAATTTTGTTTTATTCCGAACGCTACAAGTGTTAGGCGCCTATGGGTTCAGGGGGTATTTCGAGAAAAAACCGCATTTCCTTCAAAGCATTCCTTTTGCATTAAAAAACTTGAGACAGCTGCTGCATCAGCAGCATGGAAGTGCTTATCCCTATTTAGCATCTGTCCTCCTTCAATTGTGTGATTTGGAGCAGTTTCAAGAACCGATGCCCTCCAAGCATTTGATCGTGAAGGTATATAGTTTCTCTTACAAAAAAGGCATTCCTCATGATGAGTCCGGAAATGGAGGAGGTTTTGTGTTCGATTGCAGGGCTTTACATAATCCGGGCAGATATGCACCCTATGCACAATTAACCGGACTTGACAAGTCGGTGATTGATTTTTTAGAGCAAGATGGGGAAGTATTGCCGTTTCTTGAACAGGCTTATCATTTGGTAGATGCATCCGTACAACGGTACAAAGAACGTAAATTTACTAATTTGATGGTGAGTTTTGGGTGTACCGGTGGACAGCATCGCTCTGTTTATTCGGCTCAGAAAATGGCTGAACACATCCACCAAAAATTTGGAGTTGAAGTGCAATTGATTCATAGGGAACAAAACATTCAAACTACCTTCTCATCATGAAAGCTATGATATTTGCAGCGGGACTCGGTACGCGGCTGAAACCTCTTACCGATATGATTCCTAAGGCAATGGTACCCATAGACGGAAGACCTTTGTTGGCGCATGTGATAGAGAAACTAAAGGACGCAGGATCAAAGGAGATTATCATCAACGTGCATCATTTTCCGGATCAGATTATTGAATATGTACGTTCTCAACACAGTTTTGATATACGCATTGAATTTTCGGATGAGCGTGATAATCTGTTAGATACCGGTGCCGGCATACGCAAAGCAGCCCATTTTTTTGATGATGGTCAAGCTTTCTTGGTTCATAATGTTGATATCTTATCCAATTTAAAGATTAAAGAATTGTATGAGTATCACTTGAAATCTCATGCATTAGCCACCTTGGCAGTCGGTGATCGGAAAACCTCACGTTACTTACTTTTCGATAATGAGCTGTACCTTAAAGCCTGGATCAATGAGCAGACCGGTGCATTGCGCCCGACAGATTTTAAACAGCCCGAACTATACCGCAAATTGGCGTTTTCCGGTATTCAGGTTTTATCTGCCGAAGTTTTTAAATGGATGAAAAACTTCGAAGAGCGATTCTCAATTATGGACTTTTATCTCTCTATGGCACATTTACAACCAATTCAGGGTTTTATTCCTGATGATTTTCAGATGATTGATGTAGGCAAACT
>CAZOUH010000229.1:0-2302 GCA_964582935.1 uncultured Paludibacter sp. | reverse complement strand
TTCTACATTGCTGAAATTGGGGATGGTGCCACGAAATTAGTATGATATTATAAAACGATAAAACCATTGTTGAACCACAAAAGGCACAAAAGGAATTTTTTGTAAAAAACTAAACATACAAAAAGGACTAAACATCAATCCTTTACACACCTTTCAATATTGCTTTTACGCCTTTTGTGGTTTTACCTTCAACCTTATTATTGCTATGACCAAAAAATATCTGTTGGATTTGACCTATAAAATTAATGGAGCTGCTATCGAAGTTCATAAATATTTAGGTCCAGGTTTACTTGAAAGTATTTATCATAAATGTCTTGCATTTGAGTTCGGCATCAGAAAAATGAAATATGCATCTGAGTTAACTATTCCGTTTAAATACAAAGGAAATGGTTTAGATGTGAATTTCAGGTGTGATTTCTTAATCAATGATGCAATTGTTGTTGAACTGAAAGCAGTAGAACATATACTTCCGGTTCACGAAGCACAATTGCTGACTTATATGAATTTATTAAAAGTGCCTAAAGGTATTCTTATTAATTTCAATGTAGATAATTTGTACAAGTATGGTATTAAAACTTATGTAAACCATTTATACCAGGATTTAGAAGACGAATAAATATTCCTTTTGTGCCTTTTGTGGTTAATAAATTAAAAAATGAAATAATGAAAACTATCAACAGCTACATCATTAAAAATAAGAGTGGCATGACTGCCGAGTTGACAAACTATGGGACTAAAATTACCCGTTTGTCAGTCGTTGATAAAAATGGTAAGTTCGATGACATCGTGCAAGGTTTTGATACTTTGCAGGAAAACATCGACAAAGAACCCTATTTTGGTGCAACCTGCGGGCGCTATGCCAATCGCATTAAAAATGGCAGATTTACCTTGGATGGCGTACAATACACCTTGGCACAAAATAATGGAGGTAATGCTTTGCACGGCGGAATTGAAGGTTTTAATGCCAAAGTGTGGGATGTAATCAAACAATCCGATAGCAGCATCAGCATGCAGTACATTTCTCCGGATGGGGAAGAAGGATATCCGGGAACTTTGACGACTATAGTAACTTTCACCATTACTGATGCCAATGAGTTAAAGATTGAATACAAGGCTACAACCGACAAAGCAACGGTAATCGGCTTGACCAATCATTCGTACTTCAACTTAAAGGGTGCAGGAAACGGTACGGTGCGGGATCACATCTTGCAAATCAATGCTGATTTCCATACGGTATTAGACGACAACGCTTCGCCTACTGGTGAAATTCGTCCGGTAGATCATTCTCCTTTCGACTTTCGCGAGCCAACTGTCATAGAGAAATACATTGATGCTGAGGAATATGTACCGGGACGGGGAATCGATAACAATTGGACCATACGTAAAAATCAACCCAAAGAATTGGCTTTGGCTGCCACTTTATACGAACCTGCGAGCGGTCGCGTTATGGAGGTATTGACTACCCAACCGGGTGTACAGGTTTACACAGCTAACTGGGTGGAAAAACAAACCGGCAAGTACGGTAAGACCTATGCAGCGCAGGATTCTATCTGCTTGGAAACACAAAACTTTCCCAACTCGCCAAATATAGCTCATTTTCCAAGCTCTGTTTTGCGTCCGGGAGAAGTGTATGAAGAAGTATGTATCTATAAATTTTCAGTACGATAATTTTCATTAAATTTGCAGCACATTATCAATTTTGGTCTGAATGACTAAACTTGGTGATGTGCTGTTTTTAATTTATATGAAATGACTGAAACACTCTTCCCCAAAAAAACTTATCCATTTGAAGTCTCACCGCAAGCCGTTGATTTTAATTTTCAAATTACTTTATCGTCACTTACAGCCCTTCTGATGACTGCTGCGGGCAATAATGCCGAAGAAAATGGTTTCGGTATGCGGCAACTGAACGGAGGCAACAATACTTGGGTGCTTTTGCGCTTGGCAATCGAAATGAATAGCTTTCCGAAACAATATGAACAAATTTATATTGAAACTTGGATTGAAGGTATTGGCAGGGTGAGTACCACACGTAATTTTCACATCAGAGATAAAAATCAAAAAACCATTGGATATGCTGCTTCTATTTGGGCTATGATTGATTATAACAGTCGCAAACCACAAGATTTATTGCAATTTGATAACCTGCAACAATTTGCTACCGATGAAAAGGTGCCTATTGATAAACCGGTGAAATTAAAAGCAATGAAGGGTAGGTTGACCGATGATTTTAATGCCAAGTACAGTCATATTGATTTCAACCGCCACGTCAATACCATGCGTTATGTGGAATGGATAAGCA
>CAZOUH010000228.1:0-2304 GCA_964582935.1 uncultured Paludibacter sp. | reverse complement strand
ATGCTGTCGTAATGCAAGTTTTCGGTCAGATACAGGTTGAAATTATACTCCCCCGATTGAAACGCTTCGGCTTGCATCAATTTTTCATAAGCCGTTTTGGGTGTATAAATTTCTTCTAACTCCACAGTGTGGGTGAGCTTGTCAGGTAAAATACAATTGATGCGAACAGTGTTGTTCTCTTTTAACTTTTGATGCTGTTCGGCGGATAAAATCCCTTTCTCATAGATGTTTTTTAGTCTGTCATGAATATCATTTAGATGTGGTGGGTTTTCTCCGTGCTCTTCTTTGTAATTGTTTATCAGCATTTGATATTGAGAGGTGAACACAGTGGTATCTAAATTATAAAACGGCAAATATTTTTTTAAAATTTCTTTTTTTTCTTGTTGGATTTGCACTTCACTTTTATAGATGGGGAAATCATAAGAAGCCATCAGCAAATCGTATGACCAAGGTTTTCCGACCTCAAATTGGTATTTCATGCTGTCGCGGTTCGGAAACAAAAGAACAATAATAACGACAACGCCTAAAAACAGTATAACTTTAAAAATGTTGCTAAGCTTGTTTTGAAAGGAATTCAGACTCATCCTACTCATTTTTTTGTTGATTGATTAAGGTAATTCCCATGACAGGCACCCTAACGATAAGACATTGGAGATGCAAATATATTAAAATTTCAGTACTTTTGTAAACTCCGTTGATATTAATATAAAAAATTGATAAGTATATGCATTACGGGCTAGTTAAACAACCATTGGTGCCGGTCAGGACTGCTGATAATGAACGCAGTGAAATGACTACACAGTTGCTTTTCGGCGAATACGTGAAAATCATCGAAGAACAAGAAAAATGGCTGTATATTGAAAATATACAAGATGGATATCAAGGATGGATAGATAGAAAAATGATTGTGGCAGTTTCCGAGTCAAGCTTTTTGCTAAGCAGCAAAATGTTAATGACTAAGGTTTGTAGTCCGTATGCCATAATCTATAACGCTGCTTTGGGGCAAAAGATGATGATTCCGGGCGGAAGTTTATTGTACAATTTGCAGGATGATGTATTTGAACTTCATGATGAAACATGGACTTTAGTGGATGTGAATTGTGTTTTAAATCCATTCAAACAAACTTCGAATAAAAACACCCGCAGCCAATTCTTGATGGATACAGCCCTGTCATATCTCAACGCTCCTTATCTTTGGGGCGGAAAATCGGTGTTTGGAATAGACTGCTCCGGCTTGGTGCAAATCGTAAATTCCATTGCCGGAATCAGTTTGCCACGTGATTCCTCGCAACAGGCACAACAAGGAACAGCTGTTGAAAGTCTCGCCGAAACCATTGCCGGCGATTTAGTCTTTTTTGGGGATGCAAAAGGTAAAATCACCCATGTAGGGATATTGAAGAGTAACACCGAAGTGATTCATGCATCAGCTTGGGTAAAAATTGAACGGATTGATGAACAGGGGATTATATCTTCCATCTCCGGAGAATATACACATAAGCTACAGGCAATCAGACGTGTATTTTAGAAGAATGTCAGTAAACTGAAAGCGGATCCTACAACCCCAATCAGCATAATCACTAAACCAATAATCTGGTTAATCAGATGGATGCTTCTATAGCTCAATTTAGTCCTGAATTTATTGATTAAGAAAGTCAGCACCAACCACCACGACAAAGCACCGGCAAGGATGGACAACATACCAATGATATTATGATAAAGCGTAGTATTTTCAGCCAAGAAATCAAATCGTGCAAATAAAGCCAGCAGCACAAACAAAATAAATGGATTGCTAAGGGTTAGAATCAGCGAACTAAAGAAATCAGTGACAATATTACCGGAATTTTGTTGTTTGGGTAGTTGTTGATGTTGTGGTTTGTTTTTATAGATAAACATCCCAAACAAGATAACCACTATACTTCCTGCTATTTGCAGTATGGTTTTATTGTCCTCAATAAAATCAGCTACAAAGCCAATAAAAAACAAACTAAGTACTGTATAAATTAAATCAGAAAGAGTCGCTCCCAAACCGGTTGCAATGCCATATTTCCTTCCCCTATTCAAGGTACGCTGCACAATCAGCATCCCAATCGGACCCATTGGAACCGAAACAAATAATCCGATAATAATTCCTTTTATGACTGTATCAAGCATGCCCCAACATTATATATAACCCGCAAAGATAGCATTTTTTATAAATCCTCATGTATAGTAATGTGATTCTTTTGTGTCGCCCTACTGTCGGAAATGCATTGCGAACTTCTATAGATGAAAACGCACCGGAAGATGAATTGATGGAGGATGAAA
>CAZOUH010000227.1:0-2308 GCA_964582935.1 uncultured Paludibacter sp. | reverse complement strand
AAAACCCAACAGTTTTTTGAACATTTTCTTACAATCGATCAAAAATTTTGAACAAAAAAACACAAAAAAAATCTCGAAAAAAACGAACACAAAATTAATGGAAATAATTGCAATTAACAAGAGGCTTTCTAAATCTTTGGAAGAAAAACAAAGCACGGAAATTATTATTTTCCGATAATTCTTTTTATGTTTGCAAACGCAAGTGGAATGTTGTTTTCAGTTGTGAAAAGGAAGTTTTTAAATCTATCAACACATCATTACCAATAGTTTTTATGAAAAATTATATTTTTATCATTTTAAGTGCATTCTTGGTCAATGTACAAGCGCAAGTTAGCTTATCGCCTTTGTTTACTGATAACATGGTATTGCAGCAACAATCAGAAACTCCGATTTGGGGTATGGCAAAACCAAAACAACAGCTGACCGTTTTCTCTTCATGGGATAAAAGTACAAAGACTGTTGCGGCGAACGAACAAGGTGTTTGGAAAACAAACCTGGATACTCCGAAAGCCGGTGGACCCTATGAGATAGTTGTTACATCGGGAAAAAAAGAGAGAATAACATTGAAAAATGTGTTGATAGGAGAGGTTTGGCTCTGTTCAGGTCAATCCAATATGGAATGGCGCTTACGGGATGGATTAGTGAATCAGAAACAGGAAATAGCTGCTGCCGACTACCCTCAAATTCGCATGATTACTATTCAGAAGGAAACGGCTTTTTTACCTGTTGATAATTGTAAAGTTGTGGGTGATACTTGGCAGGTTTGCTCTCCCGAAACAGTGAGCGAATTTTCAGCTGTGGCTTATTTTTTTGGTAAAGATTTATATCAAAATCTGAATGTGCCGATTGGTTTAATTAATTCATCTTGGGGTGGAACTGTAGCTGAGGCATGGACTGAAGGGGATTATCTGTTACAAATGCCTTACTTCCAAGATTATGTTCAAAGAATTCGTAAAATGCCTTCAGAAAAAAAAGAGCTTGAAAAAATTTATCAGGAAAGCATGACAAACTGGCTACATGAACTTAATGCTAAGGATAAAGGTACTGAGAATGGTAGATTAGTTTGGGCAGATAAGAATTTTAACGATGCTGATTGGTATGATTTTCCTGTTCCGGGTATGGTCCAAACTGTAGGGATGACTGCTAAAAACGGGATTTTTTGGTTTAGAAAAGAAGTTGAGATTCCGGCTGACTGGGCAGGACGGGATGTTGTCATCAATATGGGACCGGTGGATGATGATGATTTTACATATTTCAATGGAGAACTTATTGGTCAAACGGAGGGTTGGATGTCTCCACGAAATTACAAAATACCGGGTAAGTTGGTTAAACCAGGAAAGTCTGTCATTGCGCTTAGGGTGATAGATACCGGTGGTTCGGGTGGTTTAGGAGGTGATGCAGAAAATTATTGGCTGTCATGTTCAAAAGGGAAGATAGATATTTCAGGTAGTTGGAAGGCGAAATTATCATTGGATTTGAATGCTATCGCGCCAGTGCCTCGTCGGCTCGACGGAAATGCAAATGAGCCAACCGTGCTTTATAATGCGATGATTAATCCTTTAGTCCCTTATGCTTATAAAGGTGCTATTTGGTATCAAGGTGAGTCGAACGCGGATCGTGCTATCCAATACAGGGATTTGTTGCCTTTGATGATTAATAGCTGGCGAAAACAATTTGGTCACGAATTTCCTTTTTATATTGTGCAATTGGCAAACTTCATGAAATTGCAAACTGAACCCGTTGAGTCGTCATGGGCTGAGCTAAGGGAAGCGCAATCGCTCACTGCAAAAAACTTGAAAAACACAGGCATTGCAGTAGCCATAGATATAGGTGAAGCCGATGATATACATCCACGCAATAAACAAGATGTAGGCAAGAGATTGGCTTTGGCTGCACGTGCACAAACTTATGGAGAAAAGATAGCATACAGTGGTCCTGTATATAAAACCTATAAAATAGAAGGTAAATCTATCAGAATTTCTTTTGAACACGCTGAAGGCGGTTTACAAACAAAAAACGGCAAAAAACTTCAAGGATTTACAATAGCAGGGGCAGATCATAAATTCTATTGGGCGGATGCTGTCATAGATGGTAACGAGATTGTTGTGTCATCCCCAAAAATAGAATTTCCTGTAGCAGTGCGTTATGCCTGGGCTGATAACCCGGTTTGTAATTTATACAATGGCGCAGGACTGCCTGCATCACCTTTCAGAACAGATAGTTGGAAAGGGATAACTGAATAATTACCTTATCCCCCCGCCACCACAATCACAATCTCCCCCTTAGGCGCATGCTGGGTGTAGTATTG
>CAZOUH010000226.1:0-2326 GCA_964582935.1 uncultured Paludibacter sp. | reverse complement strand
ATTAAAAATCGCCCGCGCCATCAGTAAAGAACTGAAGATTGCGCCGGCGATTGTATTGGGAGTGTGAATGTCTTAGTATCTGTAGTGTTCGGGCTTATACGGACCATCCACCTCAACACCTATATAAGCTGCTTGTTCGGGGCTGAGTTGAGTCAACTTGACACCCAATTGCTCCAAATGCAGACGAGCAACTTCTTCATCCAAATGTTTGGGCAAGCGATATACATCAATGGGATAATCCTTGGTATGCAATTCAATTTGAGCCAAAGTCTGATTGGTAAAGGAATTACTCATCACAAAAGAAGGATGTCCTGTTGCACAACCTAAATTCACCAAGCGTCCGTCTGCCAATAAAATAATGCTGTTACCACTTGGGAAAGTATATTTATCAACCTGCGGTTTAATATTGAGCTTTTCTACACCCGGATAATTCTTTAACTTTTCAACCTGAATTTCATTATCAAAATGGCCTATATTGCATACGATGGCACCATCATTCATTTGCGCCATATGTTCGATGCGAATCACATCTTTATTGCCGGTGGTGGTTACGAAGATATTGCCTTCAGCAAGTGCATCTTCTACCGTGCAGACTTCAAAACCCTCCATAGCAGCCTGCAGAGCACAGATAGGATCGATTTCGGTTACCATTACACGAGCACCATAAGCCCGCATGGATTTGGCTGAACCTTTTCCTACATCACCATAACCGCAAACCACCACTACTTTGCCGGCAAGCATCACATCTGTAGCGCGCTTGATGCCATCAGCTAAAGATTCGCGACAGCCATAGAGATTATCGAATTTGGACTTGGTCACGGAGTCGTTGACATTAAAAGCCGGGAACAGCAAATTGCCTTGTTCCATCATTTGGTACAGGCGATGCACGCCGGTAGTGGTTTCTTCCGATACACCGCGAATTTCCTTGCTCATTGACTTCCATACGCCATTACGCTCAGCTAATACTTTGTTCAAGATGACATAAAGTTCTTTTTCATCTTCGCCTTCAGCCTGTTTGTCAAGCACCTTGGCATCCTGCTCAGCAGCAACGCCAAGATGCAACATCAAGGTAGCATCTCCGCCATCATCTACAATTAAGGTAGGACCTTGATTATCACCAAAGGAAAGCGCCTGCAAGGTACACCACCAATATTCTTCCAAAGTCTCGCCTTTCCAAGCAAATACCGGAACACCGGCTTGCGCAATAGCCGCTGCCGCATGATCTTGGGTTGAATAGATATTGCAACTGCACCAACGCACCTCTGCACCCAATTCAACCAAAGTCTCAATCAACACTGCGGTCTGTATGGTCATATGCAAAGAACCCATGATGCGAGCGCCTTTCAAAGGTTTTTCTTTACAAAAACGAGTGCGCAAGGACATCAATCCCGGCATCTCTTTTTCGGCTAATTCTATCTCTTTCCTGCCATAATCAGCTAAGGAAATATCGGCTACTTTATAGGGTAAATTGCTGAATAATATATCAGTACTCATTCATCTACATGATTAAAAATTACACATCAAAACGCTTTTGAAAAGCGGAGACAAAGGTACAAATAATATCCGAGACAGATATATCAACTCATAACACTCCGATTAGTCCGGATACTTTCAAGTTATTTTTCATGCAGTAAATGCAAAATGTAAATTGCCTGTATACTATAAATTTATTTTGTGTATCTTTGTCGTTTTAGTTATCTGATGTTCATTGATGTACACACACATAGAGTTCATTCTGCCGATATCCCCATCATTTATAATATCAGAATTAATGATGATGCAGTTGCTTTGCCGCATGATCGGCACATCTATTTCTCTGCCGGCATTCATCCTTGGGATGCAGGTAAAGTCCGGTCGGTATGGTTCGACAATATGACTATCCTGTTGAATTACAAACAGGTGATTGCTGTAGGAGAATGTGGTTTAGATAAAAACACATCAGTTTCTTTTGAAAAACAACTTGAGATATTCGAGAAACACATCCATCTTTCAGAAATCAACCGATTACCACTACTCATTCATTGCGTAGGATTTAGTCATGAAATCATTCGCCTGCATCAATCTGTCAAGCCTGAACAAGCATGGATTATACATGGCTTCAGAGGAAAACCTGATTTGGCTTTACAGTTTTTGAAAGAAGGTATTTACCTGTCTTTTGGAGAAAAATTCAATATAGAATCTGTAAAAGTTACGCCTATTGACCGAATATTAATAGAAACTGATGAAAGCGAAATACCCATTGAAGATTTGTATCAACGCATTGCGGAAATCAAAGGATGCCATGTAAAGGACTTAAAGGCAGCACATGATGTGTTTGGAATTTAAA
>CAZOUH010000225.1:0-2354 GCA_964582935.1 uncultured Paludibacter sp. | reverse complement strand
TCAGTAGTACCTACCAAAATTGATTTGACGGCGCACGAATACCTCTCAGAATTGACTGTACAAATGGAAAAGACTTCGGTACAAGCCAATTGATAAAATGTGCATGGTAAGCAATTGAAAGCGACTGTCTCACAAACACACGGATAACTCTGGTTTACAGTTTTACACAGATAAAATGCTAAATCACTTTTGCATACCTTTGATTGTCAGTATATATCATCAGTATTTTTGATTTGCTCATTGATTTCCGAGACAGACACTTGTTAATAGTATGTCAAATTGTTCCCCTGCTTAAAATTTCATAGGGATAAATGCATTATAGTCTTCAACACTTGCGCCTCTGAGGCAGGCTTCGATGATAGCTCTTCCTAATGGATTTAACTCAGGAACTAAGTATTGCTGCAATTCTTTTTTGAAAAACTCAATGAGCAGATCGGCACCTTTGTCGTAGCCCTCAATGCCTACTTCATTTTGTTTATATACTTTCAAAAAACGAGAAGGAATCTTTGCACCTTCTATCGTCAAATAATTAAGTTCATATCCCAAAATTGCACATCTTGCAGGCTGATATTGGTCGGAACGTAATCGCGCACTTCCTCTGCGTGTCAGATATTCCCGCATCATGAGCTGTGGTTTAAAGCCGACTTTCCAAACACCTATATATTGGTTAGGTACTAAAGTGAATCTGGTATTTTCTGTTGCAATAATTTGCTCCAACAATAAGTTGGCATGCCTAACCTTTTTTCCGGTTGCAAAGGGCCAGTATGAACCTACTCCCTCAGAAGCCATTCCTGTTCCACCGATGATACTTGGGTTATTATGTCCCCTTGGCGATACCAATCTCCATAACCACGCTAAAGCAGGCGGCAGGATGTGAAACATGCCAATGATGCCATAGTTTGGATGTTGAGCAGAACTGGGCGGGGTTCTCACACCGAAACTCCTGACATCCACTGATACAGGTGTTCCTACAATATTAGGCACACTCTCCCTTGGTAAAATAACACGTGGATTGGGACATCGTTTTCCGGGTTCATCTTCAATATGATCCCAGATAAGTACGGTGCTATCAGGCGTAGATTCTAAATTAAGGAATAAAAGTGGGGTAGGAGGTTTGATGGTAATCTTTTCCATAAAAGGGTCATCGCCGTAATTACAAACACCATCCACACGTACAAACCATGAGTTTTCAGCATCAAGTACCGTTAATTTACCGTTCTCTTTTTGAATAGAAGGATGACACAAAGCCATATCATCCGTTACCGGATTAAAAGAAGAAAAAATAGGCAAATTGATCAGTCTTTTTTCTCCGGAAATAGAATTCTCACCGATTAAAACCTGTCCATTAGGTTCTCTGAGAATGTGTTGTAGCATTTCACTTTTACCCCCTCCACTGGCACCTTCGTGCATAAAAGTGGCGATATTGTCATAAGGGCTAACGGCTTGCACGGTAGAGCAGTGCGCCGTAATCCATCCTTCTTTTTCCCCTTTAGTAAGCAACGCTCCGTATAGTCCTTTTTTAGCACTTGGACCGGGATATAAGTTGTATGAAAATATTTCATGTCGCTGGTCTTCACGATTATGTACCACGATTTGTTTCCCACCAAAATGTGTATGTCTGAATGTAGGAGCTACATAGATAATCGACTCAAGCTGCATGTTGTACGGTAATTTATTGACTGGTACAATTTGTTGTAACATGGCCAATCCCATAGCAAAAAAACCTGCATTGGCAGGAGCAATGGCTATCCCGTTGATACCTATATTTTCCCTTCCGGCAAAATAAAAAAACACAGCCAAATTCTGGGTTTTAAGCCACTCAAAAGTTTCTCTTTTCAGCTTATTGAAATCATCATGAAATTTGGATTCAAAAGTGGGTTTGTCGCTCGGATGCTTATCCGCAATAAGCATGGTGTCCGGATCTCGGCGACGCATATAAGGATCCGTATAGTTGACAGCAATGCCGTTTTTCACTTTATGGACAATAGCTTCTGTATAAATTCCTTTTCCGGGAATATCATATTGGACTTCAAAAGTATGTTTTCCTTCTGTGCCTAAGGCAATTTCTGTTAGCTCTTCAACACTATTGTAAACGGTATATTTTTTACAATTGTTTAAGATTTCGATGGTTACGTCAGGCAACTTAATGCCTTTCATTTCTAATTTTGATAAAAAATCATTCATTACATTATTGATTAAAAGTCAACCATCAAACAAGTTTATATGGATACTTGTTTAACAGCAGATAAAATTAGTTGTGCAAAATGATGAATTTAGTGAAGATGTTTGATTTATTTTTCCTTCAATTTGGCAAAATACATCGCAAAAGACCTGTACAGAAAATGTGTCCATTT